>DASPQS010000234.1:0-2514 GCA_035624865.1 Binataceae bacterium (SeqCode)
CCAGATGGATCACCAGGCCGAGTTCGAACAGCGTATGCGTGATCGCGAACAGCAAACCCACCCGATCCTGGCTGAATACATCGACCACCGTGAACTGCTCCGAGCTGCGATTATCAACCGTCACCTCGGTCGCCACCCGCCGAACGAACTTGCGCCCGCCCAGCCGCCCATGCTGCGCCGCCGCGACGAGCTGCACGATATCCTGTTCGCCGTTGAGCACGCGCTCCAGGTCGCGTTCGACCCGCAGCCACCGGTCCTCTTCCATCGCGAGGCCCATCACGTGCGACACGCGGAAAACATCGAGCGCGATCCCGTCCGCGCGGGTGGTGATACGCGCCGACAGGATGTTGAGGTTGTTGGCGGTGAGCGCGCCCGCGATCTTCGAGAACAGTCCCGGCTGGTCGCGCGTCGCCACGATAAACTCGCTGAATTCGAGTTCCGGAAAATGGCGATGGCGGCAGATCAGCGGGCCTTCCGCCAGCGCGCACATCAGCTCGAAATGCGTCCCGATATCGCCCTCGGGCACCGTCAGGAAATAACGGTCCGGCATGAGTTCAAGAAACTTCGCGATCTCGCCGGGCGGGGCCGCTGCCGCCGCGAGCCGCTCGCGCACCGCCGCCTTTACCAGCGCCAGCCGCCGCTCCGGATCGACCGCTTCGCGGTCGCCCTGCTCCAGCACCTTGAGCGACTTCATGTAGAGTTCGCTCAACAGCATGTCGCGCCAGTTGTTGTAGACGTTGGGCGCGACCGCGCGCATATCGGCGAACGTCAGCAAATAAAGCGCCTTAAGACGATCGATCGAACCGGCATCGCGGGCGAAGCCGCCCACCGTGCGCACATCATCGACATCGCCCTTCTGCGCCACCTGCGACATCATCAGATGGTTGCGCACCAGGAACACCACCAGGTCGGTCTCCTCGCCGTCCAGCCCCAGCCGCTTGCACACCTGCGCGGTCAGCAACGCGCCGCGCTCATGATGGTCATGGCCGTGGCCCTTGCCGATATCGTGCAGCAGCAGCGCGAGGAAGACCATCGGCAGCGCGTCGTATTCCCGCGCGACCTCGGTCAGCAGCGGATGGGAATCCTTGAACTCGCCGTTGCGCAGGCGCTCCAGTTCGCGGATCGCCGCCAGCGAATGCCGATCGACAGTGTATATGTGGTAGAGGTCGTGCAGCACCCGTGCGTACAGGTTCCCGAACTCCGGGATAATCGCGCCCAGCACGCCCGCCCGATGCATCGCTTCGAGCGTCTCCGCCACACGCTGGCGCGCACTCAGGATCCCCATCAACGCCATCCCCGTGCGCGCATCGTTGCGCATCGCTTCGTCGATCAGATGCAGATTGTCGCGCACGAGCTGATACGCGCTGCCCGACAGCTCTACCTCATGCGCCTGGCAGTCGCCGAAGATCGTGACGAGGTTGAGCGGCGCATTCTTGAAGAACTCGGGCGAGGCGAGCCCGATCAGATTCTGCTGGATCACCACGCCGGGACGAATCTGCCGCGCCGGACTTCGCCGCAAAAAGCGCCCCGGCGCCGTCGCCTCCGTTACCCGCGCGATCAGCCCCTCCGAAAACCGCAGGATTGCGCTCGCCTGCTGGTAGTAAGTGCGCATCAGCCCGGCGCTCGCGGTATTTCCGTCCCCATCGGCAAAGCCGAGCATCGGCGCGATTCGCTCCTGGTATTCGAAGGTGAGCTGATCGGTGTGCCGCTTGCTCAGGAAATGAAGCGAATTGCGCACGCGGAAAAGAAAATCCTGCGCCGCGATCACTTCCCCCAGCTCCGCCTCCGTGATCACCGCCTTCTGCACCAGCTCCTCGAGTGAATGGACCTTGTACTTGACCTTCGCCAGCCACAGCGCCGTATGCAGGTCGCGCAGCCCCCCTTCACCTTCCTTGATCTGCGGTTCGAGCAGGTAGATCGATTCACCGTAGCTCTTATGGCGTCCGCGGCTTTCCTCGAGCTTGGCCTGGAAGAAGGCCTGCTGATTACGATTGAGCACGTCGGCTATCAGCGACTTGTCGAACTGCGCGTATAGCTTTTCGTCCCCCACCACGAAGCGCGCATCCAGGATGGCGGTCTTTTCCTTGAGGTCCGTCGCCGCCATCCGCACGCATTCGTTAACGTTGCGCACCGAGTAGCCGACGATTAGCCCGGCATCCCAGAGCGCGTGCAGGATAACCTCCGTAACGACTTCGATATACGGCCCCGGTTTGTAGTCGTGCAAAAAAAGCAGGTCGATATCCGAGTACGGATTAAGCTCGCTGCGCCCGTAACCGCCCCGCGCCACCACCGACAGCCGCTGGTTAAGCCGCGAGAAACGCCTTCCGTGCTGATCGTCGGCGTGGCGAAAAAGCGCCCGCATCAGCGCATCGGCCGCCGCCGTCAGCTCCCGTGCGATTTCCAGTCCGCCGGCCCCCGCCAGATGCCGCTGGAAGAGCTGTTCCCGCGTCGTCTCGAAATGCTCTCGCGCAACGGTCCCGGGGCGCTTGCCGCCTTTCATCGCGGCCAGCAGGG
>DASPQS010000235.1:0-4866 GCA_035624865.1 Binataceae bacterium (SeqCode)
AAGCTTGATCGAGCCGGTTCCGACGCCGAGAACCTTTCGCCAAGGAGCGCCGACCCGAGCGCATCCCTCGACGACTTCGCGCCTTGCCGCATCGATCGCCCCGAGGACGTGCGCGCTCTGTTTGTTCCGCGCTTTTTCTTCGGATGCGAAGCCGACGATCCCGTCAACGCATGGGCATTCAATTCACGGGCTAATCCGTTCGGCGCGCGGCTCGGCGCGGTCTTTGGTTCCGACATCGGTCATTTCGATGTTCTCGATATGACCGAAGTCTTGCCCGAGGCGCACGAGCTGGTTGACAATGGGTTAATAACGGAGACGGATTTTCGCGACTTCGTCTTTGCCAACCCCGTACGGCTCTGGGCTGGCAACAACCCTGATTTCTTCAAGGGAACGGTAGTACAAGAACAGGCAAAAGCATTTTTTGCTAGTTAAGACGTGTCGTAACTGACCGCCGGATTCTTACGCGGCGGCGCCAACGGCGGGACCAGGCAAGCTTTCGGCCTTTCTCGCCGGACGCTGGCGCACCGTGAGGACTGTGACGTTCCGGTTAAAATTATCCACAGGAATTATTGTAAGCTCTACACGATCATTTGCTTTCGTAACCTTCTTTGTGCATCAGCGCATTATCGAAATGCTTCGAGCGTTTGCTTATTTAGCGTAAAGACGCCTACACTAGCTCCGGTTCCGAGGTTTACTCGCAATGCCGGTTAGTGAAATTAGTACTCAGGCTCTTATATTCTGGGCACTTCCGCTCCTCTCGTTCGCGATTTCCGCGCTGAGCCTGCCGGCGATAATCCGCCTTGCAAGCTACTACGGAATCGTTGCGCACCCCCAGGGTGACTCTCGCTCTCGTTCGCCCAAACCGCTTCTCGGCGGCTTTTCGATCATTGCCGCCATCCTCATCCCACTCGCGATCATCGGGATACTGCCGCTCTGGATCGCCATAGGGGCACTCCCGCTTTGCGTGATTGGCGCGATCGACGATGCGCGCCCGCTCGAGCCGCGCTCGAAGCTTCTCATGCAGATCGCAGTAGTGGTGCTGGCCGTCGCGCTCGGACCCGGCTTCGCCTTGGCGTCCTGGTGGCTGGTGGGGTCCGCGATCGCCGCCTTCTTCCTGCTCTCGACCATTAATGCGTTCAACCTGATCGATGGTCTCGACGGACTCGCCGCCGGCGTCGGCATCGTTACGGCTGCGGCGATCACCGCGATCGCTCTGATTAACGGACAAACCGCGCTGGCCTTCGAGGGCCTGGTCATTATCGGCGCGCTCGGCGGATTCCTGGTTTTCAACCTGCACCCCGCATCGATCTTCATGGGCGACTGCGGCGCTCTGCCGATGGGATTTCTGCTCGGAGCGGCTGCGTTGCAGGCCGGCGAAGCCGCCGGGGTTGGCTCGCGCCTTCCACGCTACGTGGTGCCGGTCCTGCTGATGCTGGTTCCGCTGCTCGACACCGCGATCGTCAGCGTCAGCCGGATGGCGACCGGCAGTCCGATCTCGCGCCGCGGCCTCGACCACTCCCATCATCGTCTTCTCGCGCTCGGCCTTCCCGACCCGCGGGCGGTCACTCTGGTATGGGTCGTTGCCTCGATGTCGGCCGCGTGTGCCGTCGCACTGGCGATGCTGCCGCATCCGTACATGATCATGTCGCTACCATTCATCGCCGGAGGGTTCGGGCTGGTCGGCCTTTTCATGATCGATCTTACCTTTGACCTGCACGCGCCCGGCAAGGCTTACGGCTATCTTCAGGGACTCGCGCGATTGATCCTGCGGCTCAGCTACAAGCGCCGCATCACCGAGGCGTTACTCGACCTTGCGCTGATCGCGGCAGCCTATTTCGGCGCCGCCCTGATCCGGCTCAATTTCGTGGTCGACGACGGCTACGTGGCGGCGATGCTGATGGGGCTGCCGTGGATAATCGGCTTGAGCTATCTCGCCTTCGTCCTGGCGGGCGTCTACCGCGGAATCTGGCGCTACGCCGGTCTGTCCGACGCGATTCGTTTTTGCAACGGCGCCGTGCTCGCCGGGATTTTCGTCGTGATCACGTCGCGCTTTTTGCCCCTGATGCTTTCCGGATCGGAGATCGTCCTGTTCGTCGTTCTTCTGCTCAACCTCCTGATCGCGAGCAGGCTCTCTTTCCGCGTCCTGCGCAGGAGCATCGCGCTCATCGCGCGTCCGAGCGAGCGCGTGCTGATCGTTGGCGCGGGCGAGGTGGCGGAGGCGGCCGCCCGCTTTATTACTTCCGGCCGTAACCTGAACCTGCGGCTGGTTGGCTTCGTCGACGACGACAATTTCAAATTGGGCAAGCGCGTCCACGGCTACAGGGTGCTGGGTGCCATCAGGGATCTGGAAAACCTGTTCGCAGCTTCCGGCTTCAACCAACTGCTCGTCGCCGACGATTCGATCGAGCGCGCCCCGATGGCGCAGTTGTGGGCCTTCGCCATCCGCCACCACCTGCCGGTCCGCCGCTTCTCGATCCGGATAAACGAGATCGCGGCACAGACCGGTACGCTCGCTCCCGCTCCCGTTCGCGACCGCGCCGCCGCGGTTCCGCCCAGCGCCGGACGGGTCGTCGCATGATCGCCACCGCGCGCTCGGCCCGTTAGCCGGCGGCATACCCGCAAGACTGGCCTCAGGCGCGCCGAGGCCATAAGCTTTCGCCATAACCCGGGCTTTTAAGGCTTCGCCAGGCCCGGCGTGACCCCATTTTTTCCCGCCATCGGGTATGCAAATCTGCTCAAAGGGGGCAGGCTGCGATGAACCGATCAAGGCAACCCGTTCTGGTAGTGCCCAAGGGCTGGGGCAGGGAGATCTGGATCGCCAACGGCGAACTCTACTGCGGCAAGATTCTCGAGATCCGCAAGGGCAAGCGTTGCTCGCTCCACTACCATAAGCTCAAGACCGAATCCTTTTATTTGCGCGTCGGGCGGCTTAAGGTGCGCGTGATGGAATCGCCCCACGCAACCGTGGTCGAGGAATTCGAACTCGAAGCCGGCCAGTGCATGGACGTCCCGCGCGGCCTGGTCCATCAGATGGAAGCGCTCGAAGATGCCGAACTGCTCGAGTTCTCGACCCAGCACTTCGACAGCGACTCCCATCGCCTGGTCCGCGGCGATTAGCGCGGGCAGCCGGCCGCGTTCCGCGCCGCCCAACCAGCGGCTACACTAGAGTTTGAAGCGGGGAGGAACGGGCATGAGCGAGGCCGCCAAGAGTAAAGTAGCCAAAAACAGAGTAGCCAAGAACAAAGTCGCATTGATCACCGGCGTCACCGGCCAGGACGGCTCCTACCTCGCCGAACTGCTGCTCAAGAAGGGTTACGAAGTCAACGGCGTCGTGCGGCGCACTTCGAGCTTCGCCACCGGCAGGATCGACCATCTGCGCAAAGGCTTCAGCCCCAGGGACGGCCTCCAGCTTCACTACGGCGACCTCGGCGACGCCACCGGAATCCGGCGCATCATCGAGCAGACCCTTCCCGACGAGGTCTACAACCTGGCGGCGCAGTCCCACGTGCGCATCTCCTTCGACCAGCCCGAATACACCGCCGACGTGGTCGGACTCGGAGCGCTCCGCCTGCTCGAGGCGATTCGCGACCACAATCAGCGCCATGGCCGTTCCGTGCGCTTCTATCAGGCGGGCTCGTCCGAGATGTTCGGCAAGGTGGCGGAAACGCCGCAGCGCGAGACCACGCCCTTTCATCCGCGCAGCCCCTACGCCTGCGCCAAATGCTACGCGCACTGGCAGACCATCAACTACCGCGAGGCCTACGGGATGTTCGCCGCCAACGGCATCCTGTTCAACCACGAGTCGCCGCGCCGCGGCGAAAATTTCGTCACCCGCAAGATCACGCGCAGCGCCACCCGCATCAAGGTCGGCCTCCAGGACAAGCTCGCGCTGGGCAATCTCGACGCGATGCGCGACTGGGGTTTCGCCGGCGATTACGTCGAGGCGATGTGGCTGATGCTTCAGCAGGACCAGCCCGGCGATTACGTGGTCGCCACCGGCGAAAACCATTCCGTGCACGAGTTCCTCGAACTCGCCTTCGATCGCGTCAAGCTCGACTGGCGCAAGTACGTCGAGACCGATCCACGCTACCTGCGCCCGGCCGAGGTGGACATCCTGGTCGGCGACGCCACCAAGGCCCGCAAAATCCTCGGCTGGAAACCCCGCGTCAAATTCCCCCAACTCGTCGAAATGATGGTGGACTCCGACCTGGAACTCGCCCAGAGAGAATTGCGCAGCCTGGGCCGGTAGTTCGGCCAATCAGTCCTTAGATTGCCGGCCGTGCCGTGGATGCCGAGAACCTGCGCATGCTGGAAGGTACGGAGTTCGTCGGGCAAGCTAAAGTGCAGGCCACTCGCTGGACTCGGCCCTGAAGGAGTTCCTGTCGATTCGCGGCCGCAATAACTTCGCTGCGGTTGAAAACCAACGAAGGCCGCCGCGATCCTCAGCCAGTCTATATTTGCTTAAAAATCAAATGGCCCAGAGAAGCCGCAAAACAGGAATAGTTACACCGGCCTGACAAGTATATTTACTGCTTGATTAGTCCTGAGAACCAAAGCACTGTCTAATCCGGACAATTGAGCTTTAATTTCGATTTTTAGTATTCGAGTTACCTATCAACTTGATAAGTGTACAAGGCGCGTCTTCGTCAACGGTCATTTTCAATTCGCCTCTTAGCCTTGACTGGCATCATCAAAACGGAAATCCTCCGTTTCATGCTTCACCGGATGTGAACCGGAAGTAGCAGCATGTAGTGTGTAGGCTTTGTGGTGGTGCGGCGGGAATGTCGTCTGAACGTGTCAGCAAGGCCCGGCGGCCGTGGCGCCCGTCCGGAGGCATTCGTGCACGCGGCATGTCTTGCGATCGCG
>DASPQS010000236.1:0-11699 GCA_035624865.1 Binataceae bacterium (SeqCode)
CCTCATTCGCGACCCCACGCTAGAACGGGTAGTTGATCCCCGAGAATACCGCGGCGCCTTCGCCGCCCCATCCGACGTCGACGTATCCGACCACGAACGGCTCCGCGATCGCCCGAAATCCCATCCCGCCCACCGGATGAAGATCGCTCACCGGGCTCTCCGACATCTTGTGCATTACCTCGCCTGCCTCGATGAACGGCGCCACCTCCAGTATCCCGTGCGTCCCGAACACGTCCGCCTCGAACACCCGCGTCCGCAGCTCGACATTGCCGACCGCCAGATTGTTGTCGACGTAGCGCCCCGCGCCATAGCCGCGCAGGGTCTCCTGATCGTAAAGGAGCGAGTCGTCGCCTCCCAGTCTCGCCAGCGAGAAGAAAGGTGTCTCGTTGCCCGCTGGCGAGTATTGCAGATAGGCGTGCGCCGCTAGGGTAAAGCGCGTGGCGAAGCTCCAGTAGTGACGCAGCTCGCCGCCGAACCGCGTGTACGACATCGAGCTCATCAGCCGGCGGTCGGTGAACCCGCCGTACAGTAGCGCGAGCCCGCCCTTGCGCGGGATATCGAGCGAATCCCGATCGTCGTAGGTCAGCCGCATTTCGTTGTATTCCTCGCTGCCGCCGTTGATTCCCTTCAGATGCGGATACAGCGTGGTCGTCTGCGGGATCGAGTTGAAGGCGCCCTTGAGGATGCGCACGTAGCGCGGACGCAGGACCGCTGCGAGTTGCAGATTCTTCGTGATATTCCAGCCGAAGAGCCCTTTAACGTAGACCTGCTCGGTCGTGTAATTGCTCTCGCCGCCCAGCCGTGAATCGTTGCCGATGCCGAAGAAGCGCTCGGTCGGATCACGCTCGAAAAAAATCCGGCCCTCAAACGACCACCATCGTTCGTGCTGCCGCCCGGTCGAGTAGTTGAGGTCGACCACGCGGGCAATATTCTCTTGCGCTCCCGCCAGCGCGTACCATTCGGTGTCCTCGGACGGATACGCGAAATAGCGCACCGTGCCGCCCGCTCCCAGGTCGGTGTTGTTGTTGATGTCGGGCGCGAAGATGCTGTTGATCTGGTTCTGATCGTCCTTGAACAGGAACGCCAGCAATACCCCGTAGGTCACGCCGCCGTTGGGGTTGGTCGCCACCTCCGGCACCGGGATCAGCGTGAACGGCCATTCGTAAGGATTAAACGGAGTTGGCCAGCTATGCGGCTGCATGAGATCAAACGCGCACGCAGGGATTACCGCGGTGAACACCACCACGAGCCACGTGATTGCTGCGATCAGACGCTTCATCGTGTTAGCGACGCGCATTCCTCCGCCCATTCGCGGACGCGACTGTATCCTGGCCGCAACCGCGACCTACACAAGTTACAGGCTCGCACATTCTAATCAAATGTGGCAGGGTGAAATTCTTCACCCGGGCGACTCCCACCCGTCGAGGGTCCCGCCCGCCCCCAGGCCGGAAGTAAGTCGCACATCAGGCCGTCCTGTTTCAAGCACCTCGCCTTTTGCGCGGCGCCATTTTCGCTGGCCCTCAAAATATGCAAGGATTCAGCTCAATGAGAGCGGTGCGTTCGTTCTGGTCAGCCGGTTGCGGCCCGCACGCCCGTACAACTCTCCGGGCCCGACGCGCTCGCGCGCGGGCATATCCTTAAGGAGGATCCCCGATGGCCAAGGCAGACGGCGGTGAACTCGTTGCGCGCATAATGCGCGAGAACCATGCGCGATATTGCTTCGCAATCAACGGTGGACATCTCTTTCCTATTCTGGCTAACTTGCGCGCCCACGAAATCAAACTGATTCATATGCGCCACGAGCAGGCGACCGCGTACGCGGCCGATGCCTACGCGCGTATGACCGGCGAAGCCGGCGTCTGCATGGTGACGGCTGGGTGCGGGCTGACTAACGCGGTTACGGGCCTGTGTCTGGCAGCGATGACCAACAGCGCGGTGGTCTGCGTCTCGGGCCAGCATCCCAACACCGAGGATCATCAGGGCTCCTTTCAGGAAGCCTATGGCTCCGACGTGCTGCGCAGCTTCGCGAAATACACCAAGCGCGTGACCGACTGGAGTACGATCGAGTTCGATATGCGGCTCGCGTTCCGCGAGGCGCTCACGCCGCCACAAGGCGTCTCTTTGGTGGAAATCCCTCAGAACATCCTCTACGCCGCGGGCGAGGATACCAAGCAGCGAGCGGGTGGCCAGCGCTTCACACCCGAAGACGTGCGTTCGGCGGGAGATCCCGCGAAAATCGATCGCGCGATTGAATTGCTGCACGCTGCCCAACAGCCGCTCATCGCCGGAGGCGACGGACTCTTTTGGTCGCAGGCTGCCCCTGAACTGAAGGAATTCGTCGAACTGACCTCGATTCCGGTGTACGCACGGCGAGCCGGCCAGGGTTCGGTCTCCGAGGAGCATCCGCTCGCCATCCGCGGCGCCTTTAAGAAGCCCTTTACCGGCCGCGCTGATGTCGTGCTGACGCTCGGCTTCCGTTTCTGGAGTGGCGAGCATTTCGGCCGCCCGCCGACATGGAACGACAAAGCCAAGTATATTCAGGTTGATCCGACCGCGAGCCGAATCGGATGGCAAGTGCCTGCGGAGATCCCGGTGGTCGGCGATCCCAAGCTCGTCCTGCGTCAAATGATCAACCGGATCAAGGAACTGAAGCTCGACTTCTCGAAGAACCGCACTTCAAGCTGGGTCAAGGAACTCGCCGAGGTGCGTGGCAACTTCGATCGCCAGGTGGTTGAAAACGAGAAGAAGTTCCACACCAACCGTCCCATCCATCCGGCGCGCCTGACCAAAGACCTGGTCTCCGTGCTCGACAAGAACGCAACTGTCGTCATCGACAGCTTCACTCTCTCGGGCTGGATGTCTCAGGGCTTCACTTCGCGCTTCCCGGGCCAGGTCATCGACGCGGGACCGCTCGCACCGGTGGGTCACGGCTTTGGGATGGGCATCGGTGTGCAACTGGCGCGGCCCGGTGCGCAGGTAGCCCTGGTCATGGGCGATGGCGGGCTGGGAATCGGCGGCTTCGACCTGGAGACCGCGGCCCGTTACAACCTACCGATCGTGTGTGTGCTGTGGAACAACAGCTCTTGGGGACCCAGCTTCGAGTCGATGCCTTTGCTCAAGGATCGTACCGATCCCTTCAACATGCTCCAGAACATCCGCTACGACAAAGTCTTTGCGGAGATGGGCTGCCACAGCGAGCATGTCGAAAATCCCGACGACATCGTTCCTGCGCTCGAGCGGGCGTTCAAATCGGGCAAGCCGGCCTTGGTGAACGTAATCGGCGACAAGACCGTGGGCCATCCAACCTTGGGTGGTAACCTTCTTGGGTCGACCGGTTCGAATTGACGCAAAAGGTCCGGCGACGCGCCAGCGTCGAAGGAATGATTCAGCAAAGCGGGCGGGAGCGCGAATCGCGCTCCCGCCCGCTGCGTTCGAGCGGAAGCTTACGCTAGGCCATCGCGAAATCCGGTCTGGATGTTAAGCTAAGGATGACGTGCGTGCCGCTCTCCAGTGCCTCGTTCTCGTCGCGATAACTATGATGTTCGCCGCGTGTCGCGGCACCGTCGACATGCTCCCGTCATGTCCGCCGGGCGATACCCTGATGGGAGCGCCGCCGCCCAAAGGCGAGGAAGTCTGGTGCCAGAAGTTGGTCGATGGCAAGCCCGTTAAGGACGGAATCTTCGTTGCCTACGGTCCTGGCGGCTCCAGGATGATTCAAGGGACTTATCGCGACGGCCGGCAGGAAGGCGAGTGGACAATGTGGTATGAGAACGGTCGGCGCGCTTCCGTCGACCATTATCGCAACGGTGTCCAGGAGGGAACGCACACCAGTTGGTACGCAAACGGTGTGATGTCAATCACCGGCGAATACCGAGACGGCAAACGCGAAGGGATTTGGACAACCTGGGATCCAAGCGGCCTGATCAGCCGCAAGCAGGTTTACGGAAGCAAGTCCGGCAGGTGACGTAAGAACGCCCCGCCGAGGGGGTGGCGAGGCGTTCCATGAATCGCGAGCGAGGGTTTGCGGATGTTACCCTTCTTCGTCCACCGCCTGCCGGATGGCATTGAGGATGAAGAGGAAATTGCGCGGTGCCGTCACTTTGCCCAGCAGGTTGACCTGGGCCAGCACCTGGAGTTCGCGGGGCCGGACCTGGTGTCGGGCCAGCAACGCCTTGTTATACCTGAATTCCCTCCAGGCTTGATCCTTCGCCACCGGATGCTTTGTCTTTGCACACGAGCTCATTAACGAGCTTGCTTCCGGGTGCGCCAGGGCGAAGAGCTTTTCACGGTCAAGGCCCAACACGGTCGCAATCCGGCTCAAGAGTCCAAGCGATGGCCGGCGACGGTCTGTCTCTAGGTAGGCGACATGAGCGGGCTTTACGCCAAGTTGCACCGCAAGTTCGCGCTGAGTCAGGCCAAGAGCATGACGCTGCTTCTGAAGCAGCTTGCCCAACGTGGGCTTTGAGCTGCGCTTTTGGCCAGAAGCAGGCGTTTTCGCGGCTCCGGTGCGTTCGGCTCTCGATCTCTCGACCAATTCTTCGCGCTGATGGCCAGGTGCGGGTCTTTCCATGCCACCAGGCACTGAAGCTGGAGCTGGAGCTGACGGTCCGATTGCGCCGCCGAGCGAGGGCGTCCGTTCGGATTCGGAGAGGTGTTCGTTCACGACGGGGATTTGATTCTCAGTGGCATCCACTTGATGATGCTTAACCTCCGCTCCGGAGTTTGAACAACCGTTCATTCACCTAGGATGCTACGAGTTCTTATTTGATGCAATCACATTTCCTATATCCCTATCAAAAAGTTACTTTGACCTTAACTGGCTGGTTAAGCCACGACGTCTGGATTTACGTTTGAAGAACTCGCCGATTGACATCCACGTAACAGATTGTTCACCACTTTTGCCCCGACCTTAGCAGAACGTAGTTTGTCGAAGGTCTGAAGTATGCGATTTATCGACGATTTATCTAGAGTAACTTGACGGCGCATTCAGTCCAGACCGGCCCCGACGACCGCAGCCAAGGGAATTTCGCCGGCGGCAATCGCGGGAACAAAATACGCCTCCGGTGCACCCCATACGACCGCAGGCTCGGAGCGCTTGCCGACCGCAATCGGTTGAGCGAAAACCTGCGCTATATTGGCATTAACGCGTAGAGAATTGGGCGCCAGGGGCGCGGCAAGTCTGCCTCCCCTGATCACGTAAGAATCACCGCTGATCGTGCAGGTAAAATCGCCTGCCCGTTGTCCGTTAATCGGATAGGTGTACCAGACGCGCCCAATATAGATGCCGTCACCCACCGAGGCGATGAGCCGCTTTTCGTCGACGCCTTCGCGTGTTCGCATTATGACGTTGGTTCCGGTCACTCCCGGATGGGCATCGAAGCGGCGTGCCGGTCCCTCGCCGAGGCGGTAGGCGCTATGTGGCGGAAAGTCGAGGTCGAGGCCGGCGGCGGAGGCGCCAAGCTTTTTTTCGCGATGCTCGTCGGTCAGCAAGCGATGGGTATCGTAATAGTTCGAGAGTAGTCCGACGACCCTCCCGTCGTGGACAAGCTCGCTGCGCCTGGCCGGCAGCCCTTCGCAAGTAATTCGGCGCCGGACCGGCCCCGACTTCGCCCGGGGATCATCGAAAAGGCTAAGCCTCGTATCCATGACCTGTGCGCCAAAGCGGCCTTGATAGGCGGAACTGGCGGCCTGGAATGCCCCGGTGGTTAGCGAGGGAATCACCATGTAGTTAAGAAGTTCAGCCACCGGCTGTGGGCCGAACACCACGCGGTAGGTTCCTGCCGGTGGTCGCTCGCCGTGACGCAGCGCGAGCGCGCGCATGATGGCTTCGCGTCCGAGCCGATTTGCCGCCTGCCGCATCTTGGCCCGCGAGGCGCCGACGGCAGTCGCCGTGCCCTTGGCGTCGAGGGCCTCGACGAGCGTGGTGACCGAAGAGACGAAATGCGCGCCCTCGTCGGTCTGGAGTTCGGCGAAGTTCGAACTTCCGATGGCGACACGGTCGTGCACGATCGACAGGTCGCCGCCCACGATCAGCCCCGGGTGGGAGGGTTTAAGCGGCGCACGCGCCGCGAAGGCCTCGATCGCACCACCGACGATCTTCCAGGCGGCCGCCGCAAGAGCGCCATCGCTCGCGCGCGTCAGGTCGCTTGCGACGCCATCGGAGCCGGACCTCGCGGAGTTTTCCGCTCGCTGTGGCAGACCGGGAAAGTGCGGATCGATTATCGCAGCGCGGCGCGCACGTACCAGCGCGTCGCGCACCGCCTCGAGGCTCAAATCGCCGGCACACGCCGCATAGCCGGTCTCGTGCGGGTCGCGCCGCGTCACGATTCGCAGCGCGAACCCGTCCGCGTTGAGGGCCTTGAACTCCTCGACTCCACGCGACGGAATATCCGAGGTGTAGTTGATGCGCGCCACCCGATGCCCGGCACCGGCGCAATAGATCTCGAAAGCGGAGAGGTCGCGCTCGCTCGCGAGCAGCTTGCCGGCCGCGCGGACGAAAGCTTTCATCTCGCCGAGAGTCAGCATCGGGACGTGAACCGGTTCTAGCGGCTGCCTCCGAGCACTTCCTTTAGCACCTGGGCGAGACTCCGCAGAGCCGCCTCACCATCGCCGCTGAGACTCGAGCCGTGCATGATAGCCAGGGTCTGCGGCTTGAGATTCGCGAGGCGTTGCATGATGGGATCGGTGTTGGGTGTGTAGGGCAGATAGTTGGCCAGCGGTCCCTTCTGGAATTCCAGCAGCGTGGCACGGGCCCGCTCGGTTACGCCCGACGTGACCACGGGCTCGAGGTCGCCCGCTTGGGTGAAGAGGTCCGAGCAGAAGAGGGTGCGCCCGCTTTCTTCGAAGAGCAGCGCGGCCTCCCATGCGTGCGGGACGTGCGGCGTCGAAAGGAAGCGGAAGCGTTTCTTTCCGGTCGTAAGGACTTCGTTGTCCGCCATCACGCGCGCGGGCCGGATCGCGGAATCGCTCAGGCAGACATTCACTGCGACGAAGCTGCCGAGGGCCTGGGCCTGAGGCGCGAGGGTCAGCCACTCGTTGAGCGCTCCGCATTCGTCAGGCTCGTAATGGCTGAAGCTGATGAAGCGCAGTTGCCCCGGATCGATCAGGCCGGCAACCGCGTCGCGGACCTGCGGGAAGATCGACTTCATCCCGGTATGAAACAGCAGCGGTTGGTCGTCTCTTACGAGAAACTGGTTGAACTGCAACTTGACGCGATCGTCGTAAGTTGAAATTCGGAAGATGTCGGCCGCGATTTCCTCAACCCTGGTAGTCATCCGAGCCTCCCCAATAGTCTGCGCCGGATCAGCCGCCGCCCAAACGCGCGCGCGAACGCAGGGTCGGCCCGCCGTTGGACATCCGCTTTACCTGCATCGGTTGCCCTTTACCGCAGTTGGGAATCGCGATCAGCCGCAGATCATTGCCAACCGCGTCCACGTTGGTGAAGAACCTTTTCGAATCCGCGATCACGCTGCCCGAACGATAGAGCCGCCCGATGCGCCCGTGATCGATTTCATAAACGCGGCGCGCCGAGATACGAAAGTTCTCGCGCGATTCCGCGATCGACGGGATCTGATTGCCGCAGACGTAATAGCCGCGCTCGACTTCAGCGATAATCCGTTGCGGGTCGCTCTCGCCGGGCATGAAGAACGTATTCGACATCCGGATCAGCGGCACATGCCATGCCTCGCTCGCTCGCGCCGACCCGTTGGGTTCGACTCCGAGGGCCTCCGCGGTCGCGCGCGAGTTGAGAAAGCCGCGGAAGACTCCGCCCTCGATATGCAGCATCCGCCGCGCGGGTGTTCCTTCATGGTCGTAGCGGTAATGGCCATAGCCGTCGAGGCTCGGGTCGGAGCAGGCCCACAGTAGGGGCGAACCGACCGGGCGCCCGACCTCGCTCTGTTCGAGCGAGCGCAGAAACCAGCTCCGCCCGGCGTACGCCGCTTCCATCTTGAGCGCGCGGTCGGCCTCGCTCGGATGGCCGACGATTTCGTGCGCCACCAGAGCATTGAAGTGGGGGTCGGTGACGACCGTGACCTCGCCGTCCGGCGGTTTCAACGCGGGCGCCGCCGCAAGCTCGCGCGCCTCGCGCGCCAGTTCCACGGAAAAAGCGTGCAGGTCAGGATTCGGCATCAACTCGCCGCGCCATCCCTCGGCGAGACATTCGTAGCCGCGTTGCTGGCCGATGGTGTCATAGGTTTCCTGATGGCCGCCGTCGGTCTGAGCGACCACGTAGCAATCACCCTGGGAGAATGCGAAGTTTTGCGAGATCAGCGCGCCCGCCGTGTTGACGAACAATTCCTGGCGTAGTTCTGCCAGCGCGGCGACGACATTGTAAGCGATCTCACCGCCGAGTCCGCATACCGCGGCTGACGCTTCGCGGCATGCGCGCTTAAGCTCGTCGGAGTCGAGATCGCGCGGATCGCGCCGGAAAGTCGCGGCGACCTCGTCGCGCACGGTGGAAGGCTCGGCGGAAGCGGAGAGCGTGAGGCTCTTTGCGTTGGAGCCGCACAGTTTGAGCAAGCGAGCCTTCTCGCGAGCACTGACGCGCGCCCGCTCGTAGGCCTGGTTCAGTCCCGCGTCGAGCGCAGCTACCAGTTTGGTCCGGCTGAGCGCCAGCCGTCCGATTTCCGAGCCGGTCTGGCCGTGTCCGATGACGCCGCCAGGGGCCGCATAATGGACAGTCAGGCCGAAGGCGGCACCGTCGCTTTCGGAGCCGTCACGCGGCTCACCATCCACCGCGGCGGCTGAGCGGCTGAACATCGCCTCGAAGCGAATCTCCGCATAGCTCGCACCGCGATGGGTGCGAAGAAAGTGTCGCAGCAATCCTTCCGCCGCCTCCTTGAGAAAGTGGACAGATCGGAAAATGTCGCTCGAGAGCATATTCTCTTGGCGCTACTGTACAGTGATCGGAATCCGCACGTCGAACTCCGAATCGACCGCCACACCGTTCCTCATCGCTGGAAAGAAGCGCCACTGTTTGAGCGTGTCAAGCAGGATCTCGTTCAGCCTCGGGCTGGCGGTGGGACTCGTCAGCGATACCTGCACATCGCCATTGTAGGAAACCTTGAAATGAGCCAGCGCGACAGTGTCGAAGGTTTCCCCGCGCAAATCGTCCGGGATGCTGGGTGTGGGTGCGAACAGGGCCCGCGCGCCGCCGCTGTCGTTGCCGAGCCCGGAACCGCTGCCCGTGCCGCTTCCTCCCGGGACTCCCGCGCCCTCACTGTTCGAGGACTTTGCCGGGGCGGCTGGCTCCGCCGCTGCCTCGCTCTTTGCGGTCCCGAACGGGGAGGGCGGTACTTCAGGCAGCGGCTTCGCCGGATGAGGAATCGGCGCGGCTTTGTGCCTGACTTCGATACGTGGTTTTGGCTTCGCCGGGCTGGGGGTCGCAGGACGCGCGACCGGCCCACCCTGTAGTCCGGCCGATGGCGGCAACTCGACGATTCGCGCCTCGAGCGGTTTGAGTTCCTCGGGCGGTGGAGCGGTCTGTTCGAGCAAGAGAGCAAAGGCCGTCAGCGTGATCACCCAGACCACAACCGCAAGCGGCCCGATCCAGGTAAGCCGCCGCCACGGTTCGTCGAGATACGGTGAAGCAGACTGGGTCGCTTCGGTCATTCCCGCTTCACCGCGATCAGGAAATGCTCGACGCCGGCGCGGCGCGCCTGGAGCATCGCCTGGACGACCGTGCCCTCGGGAGCCGCTGAGTCGGCGTTGACCACCACGCCCGGGTCGCCGTGCAACATCGGCTTAAGCGCGAAAGCCATGTTTTCGAGGGTTACCGGAGTTTTGTCGAGGAAAACGTGGCTGTCCCTGGTGATCGTCAGGGTCACCGGCTCCTTGTGCTGAAGGTTCTGGGCGTTGCCCTGCGGAAGATTGACCGTCAGGGAGTTCAAGCTCTGCATCGAGAGCGAGGCGAGCATGAAGGTCACGAGCAGAAAGAACATGACGTCGATCATCGGGATAATTTCGATGCGGCCACGCCGATAGCTCCTGGACCTGTGCAGCTTCATCGCTTTGCTCTTCCCCCTCGTGGGGTCAGTGGCGTGATCTGGGCGCCCGCTTCGATTTCGCCGGCTTCCTGGTCGAGGCGGATATGGTCCACCAGCCGCGATCCCAGCCGTTCCATGCGATCAAGGGCCTGCGATTGCATCCGCGCGAAGAAGTTGAAACCGAAGAGCGCGAAGAGGGCTATCAGCAAACCGAGCGCGGTGGCGATAAGAGCCTGCGCGACTCCTGAGGTGACCTGCGTTGGAGCGACCAGACCGGCCCCTCCGATGACTTTGAAGGCCTGCATCATCCCGGTGATCGTTCCGAGTAAGCCCATCAGGGGTGCGGCTGTGACCACGGTCTCGAGTACCCACAGGCCGCGGCTCAGGACCTTTTCGATACTTCCGGCTTCGTCCCCGGCGCGCGATTCGATCCACCACGGGGGCTGGTCGCGGTTACGTGCGATTACGCCCAGGAAGCGCCGGTAGCTGTTGGCAGGCGCGAGCTTTAGCAGTTCCTCGTCGAGCTTTTCCCAGGAAAAATCGTAGGTCTCGACCAGGTCCAGTACAGACGCCGGTACTCGCAGGCTCCGGTAGTACACTACTGCGCGGTCGAGGATGATGAGCACCGACACCACCCCGAGAAGCAGTAGTGGGTAAACCATTGCGCCGCCGTAGCGCAACGCTTCCCAGGCGGTTGTTAACTCCTGCATTCTATTGAAACCTCACATCAATTGGTTCAGATGAAATTTGTTCATTTAGAACTGGGCTTCATCGCGGCCAAGGACGGGATCTCCCACTTGAGCCCGCCGTAAAAGGTGCGGCGCGGCCCGTACTGCGGTGCAAACACGCCTATCCCTGAACCACTGCGAATCGGATAGATCCAATCGCCCAGATTTATCACCGCCACCCGGCCCTCGAACTTCCCGACGCTGGTTACAGCGAGCTGTCTGGCGATGCCAGCATCGAATTGGATATAAAATGGAAGATTTTCGGTGTTCGCGAAGCCGGAGCGCAGTCCGCTCCCGTATATCTGGTTCAGGCTGAAGAGAAAGCCTCGCCAGTTGTAAACGACCCCGGCGGACTCGGTAAAGGTCTGGTCGTGATCAAGAAATACGAAGTGATGTCTGATATACGCCAACTCGTCGGCGGCGAATAGGAACTGATTCGAGACAATATCATTGCCCTGGGCGACGGAGTAAGCAAAGTTGCTATACCAGGTGAAGTTATCGCGATTCCACGAAGTGGTAAATTCCACGCCGTACTGGCGGCCTTTCGCGTAGTTGAACGGTGTAAACACGAGGGTCGCGCCGAACTGACCCTCATCGATCAGGTTCCTTGACTTTTTGTAGTAGCTGTCCAGATCGAGCTTGACCCCATACGGCAGATTCTGTGTAACCCCCACATCGAAATAGTGCGAGCGCTCCGGCGACGTGGTGTTGTCGACCAAGACCGTAGGCTCATTGGTGGTACCCGCGAACTTTTTGATGTCCTCGCCCGAAACTGCCTCGAGCGGCGGAGGCGTAAAATAGCGGGCATACGCCGCGTGCACGGTCGTCCCTTCAGAAAAATCGTAGACAGCGCCGACCCGCGGACTAAATTGATCGGAACGGGTCAACCCGTCGTATAGGTCAAAGCGCACGCCATAGTTTATCGTCAGATGTTGTATTGGACGCCATTCGTCCTGCAGATAGACCCCGTAGTTCCAGGCCGTTA
>DASPQS010000237.1:0-7707 GCA_035624865.1 Binataceae bacterium (SeqCode)
CTCCGGGAATAGTCGCCGGCACGCCGGGATCCGTGTTGAACGAGAGCTGGCGGAAAACGAGTACTCCGGCGCCGCAGTTGATATCGTGGTAGCTGTCGACGTAGCAGCCCTGTCCGTAGGTATCGACCGCCACGTGCGGAACGTAACGAAACCATAGATTCGCCAGGGCCTTCCAGCCCTTGTGCGGTTCGTCCGGCGTCGGAAACGGTATCCCACCCTGATAACCCGCCAGATTGAGCCCGCCGTTTGGTAGTTCGATTATTTTAACCTGGCCCGAATACTTCTCCGTCGCAGCGGGGTAGCTGGGCGGCAATGGATGCGTAACGGTCGGCCCCACTTCCATGCTGACATCGGCGGGCATCTTCCAGAAGTACTTGCCCTCAAACAGCGCGGCCATTCCATCCGGCATATACTGCTTGTAGCGCTGCCAGTTCTGCATCGTGATAGTCGTGCCCGGCGGAATTGTCTCCGCCGTCCCGCTCTCAACCAGGCCGTCTTTCGCGGCCGCACTTGCCGCCGCTGATACTGCATTGCTGGCGTCCGGAGCTTCGTTGCCAGGCTCCGCAAAGGCAGGACCGCACGCGAGTGCCAAACAAAAGACGATCGAAATCGAAACCCTCGAGCTGAACATTTCAACCGACCCCTGACATTTGCCGCCGCGGAGTCTCCCAGCCAGGCTGCCCGGCCTGGCACGCGAGCTTCGCAGGAACCGCCGTCTGGTCATTGACGGAGAGCGCAATCCCCGCATTCACACTTGGCTTGGCTCCGCCCAGGTAACAGCCGCAGGCGACCACAGCGTATATCCCCCGCAGGGCCAACTATTTTGGCCCTCACCGTCTCTCGAACCGAACAGTCAGGCTTTCGGTTTAGGTTCAGTAACCTCGCGGTAGACACGCATCGCCTCCACCGCCGTCGGCACTCCGCTGTATTGCGAGAGATGGATAATCAGTTCCTTGATTTCTTCCTTGGTGATACCCAGGTTGAGCGCGCCGCGCATATGGATCCTCAGCTCCGGGCCGCGCCCCAGCGCCAGCAACGCCGCCATCGTGATAAACGATCGCGTCTTGGTCGGGAGTCCCGGGCGTCCCCACACGTAGCCGAACACCTGCTCGTTCAGGAAATTGGCGAAACCCTCGTCGAACTCCTTTAGATATTCGTGACCGGCCTTTGCGGCCTTTTCACCGAACAGCGCCGTCCGGACTTCCATTCCCTTTTTCGCAAGTTCGTCAGCCATGACTTCCTCCCAAATAACTATTGGCTATCAGCTCGAGTGACGGCCCGATGCTGGCCCGGCACGCGAGCCTTCTCAACGACGTGCGCAATTACTCAATCAGCGCAATGTGTGCTCAGGACATCGGGCCGCGCTAGGCGCGTACTTTGACCCCCGCGCGCTCCTCCTGCACCGTGAACGACGCCGACGAATCCTTCTCGCCCAGCCCGTGGACGATCGCCTCGAGCATGTCCTGCTCGACCAGGCTCGCCAGCGGCATCGGCACGTTATGCTCCCGCGCCAGTTCGGTCGCCAGCCCGAGGTCTTTGCGCGCGAGCTTTAACGCGAACGTGACCCGGTCGAAATTTCCCTTGAAGATCATCCGCGGCAGCGCCGCCTTCAGCATCATCCCCTGCCCGTACGCCCCGTTCTGCACCGCGGTGAGCAGCGCCTCCGCCGGCACTCCAGCTTTGACCCCCATCGTGAAGGCTTCGGCCAGAAGCTGCGTGGTGCAGATCGCGATCATGTTGTGCACAAGTTTGGCCACCGCTCCCGCGCCAATTCCTCCGACGTAGGAAACCTTGTCACCAATCGCGTCGAGCACCGGCTTGATCTGCTTGTAAAGCGCCTCGTCGCCACCGACCATCACGGCGAGCGTCGCGTTGCGCGCGCCGGGAACGCCGCCGCTCACGGGAGTATCGAGCACCGGGATACCCTTCTCGGCGAACACCCCATGGATCCGGCGAATCAGGGTCGGCGAGTTGGTCGAAAGGTCGCAGTAGATACTGCCCCGCTTGATACCGTGGATAATCCCGTTCTCTCCCCCCAGCGCGACCGCTTCGATTTCCTTGGGACCGGGCAGCGAAGTAAAAACGATCTCGTTGTTTTGCGCGGCATCGGCCGGGGTATCGGCCCATTTGGCGCCGGCCGCGAGATGGGGTTCCGCCATGTTGCGGCGGATATCGTGCACGGTCAGGGTATGGCCCGCCTTGATCAGGTTGAGCGCCATCGGCCCGCCCATGTTGCCCAATCCGATGAATCCGATTCGCATGATCATCCTCCAGCGCCCGCTGATGGCGCTCCGCGCGGACGGGTGCGCACAGCCGGGTCTTCAATATTGAGCAGCGTTATTGAGCAGCGTTGCTGTGTTCAGCCTCTTTAAAGCACCAGCAGCCCGCCGCCCGCAAGGAAAATCACCAGTCACAACCCCAAACCCGCCCTCCACCCTCCAGGTCCGGAGATGGCCAGTGAACACCAGAGATTGCGCGAATTACAATGGTGAGACGCTATCCCGGGTCGGGACGCTGTGCGAGGCGAGACGCCATCGCGGACGCTGCGCGCAATCTTATCCACATACTCCAAACCTGCGCTGCTGTGCAGGGTGAACTCCTTCACACCCCCCGCCGCAATCTCACGACCGTACCTTCACGCCGGCACGCTCCTCTTGGACCGTGAACGCAGCAGCCAAATCCTTCTCCCCGAGTCCGCGCGCGATCGCCTCGAGCAGGTCCTGCTCAACCAATGCCGCCATCCTCATCGGCACGCTGGCCTTTCGCGCGACTTCCGTCGCAAGTGCGATATCCTTGTGGACGATATTGATCGTGCCCGACGAAACGTCGAACCTGCCTTTGAAGACCGTCGCCGGCAACATCGCGAGCATCATGCCCTGCCCGTAAGCACCGTTGCGCACCGCAGTGTAAAGCTTTTGCGGATCGACACCCGCTTTGATCCCCATCGTAAACGCTTCGGCAAAGAGCGAGATAGTGCAGAAGATCATCATGTTGTGGACGATCTTGGCGACCTCGCCGGCACCGACCTCGCCGACGTACTGGAGCTTGTCGCCGATCGCCTCGAGCGCGGGCTTGAGCCGCAGGTAGTCTCCCTCGTCGCCACCTGCCATCACCGAAAGCGTAGCGTTGCGCGCGCCGGGTGGGCCGCCACTCACGGGCGTATCAAGAACGGCGACGCCCTTTTCGGCCAATGCCGCGTGGATGCGGCGTATCAGCGTCGGGGAGCTGGTCGAGAGGTCGGCATAGATCGCGCCTCGCTCGATTCCGTCGATGATTCCGTTGCGCCCCAGCGCGACCGCTTCGACCTCGCGCGGACCCGGCAATGAAGTAAAGACAACTTCGCGGCCGCGCGCTGCTTCAGCGGGACTGTCCGCCCACTGCGCGCCACCGGCCAGATGCGCTTGCGCCATGTCGCGCCGGAGATCATGCACCGCGAGCGAATGGCCGGCCTTGATCAGATTGAGCGCCATCGGCCCGCCCATGTTGCCGAGTCCGATAAAGCCAATTCGCATGATTGCCTCCAGCTTTGGTTCTGACGAGAAGCGCGTCGCGGAAGTGTGGCGCCCAGCGCGCGCCGCATGCTCGATTCCGTAAAGCACCGATTAGGCGAGGGTGCAAGGGAAGGCCCACTTGAGGTCAGCGCACCACCTTATCGCTGACCGCAGGGTCGGGAGGTTGACATTGAGGCGTTACTGTATAACGCTACCGCAAGATTATCGCGGCCTTATCCAGAGCGGCGGAGGGACTGGCCCGACGATGCCGCAGCAACCGGCCCGTGATGGGTGCTGGTGCTAAGTCCTGCGGGATCTCCGAAAGTTCGGAGAGCCTGGGAGATAAGGCGAGAGTCACTGGAACCCTCGTCCTTATCGCCGGATGAGGGTTTTTGCTTTTTGGTCCGCTGTGCGAAAGGATTCCGCCGCGCAAAGACGCTGATGAGCGAGCGCAATAACGATCGCGTGTTGATAGTCGGAGCCGGTGGACTCGGAGTGCCGGCCGCGAGGGCGCTCGCGCGCACGGGAGTGCTCGATTTCGGGCTCATCGATCCTGACCCGGTGGAACTGTCCAATCTGCCGCGCCAGGTGCTCTACGGCGTCAGTGATATCGGAACCGCAAAAGTAATCGCGGCCGCGCGCCGGCTGCGCGCAATGTACCCAAGCGCTTGCGTCTCGACTCACGACTCCGCACTCGCCGCCGCCAATGCCGCCGAGATCATCTCGGCCTACGGCTTCATCGTCGACGCTACAGATAATCCCGCCACCAAATTCCTGATCAACGACACCTGCATCGAACTCGGCCGGCCCTTCGTTTACGCCGGAGTGCTCGGGATGACCGGGCAGGCGATGACGGTGATTCCCGGCAGGAGCGCATGCCTGCGCTGTCTTTTCGAGGAACCCCCGGGCGCGGACGAGATCGCGAGTTGCCGCGACGCGGGGATCGTCGGTCCGGTGGCCGGTGCAATCGGCGAAATCGAAGCAGCCGAGGCGATGCGCTGGATCGGCGGGCAGATGCCCGCGCTGGCGGGCAAGATGCTGACCTACAACGCTATCGGTTCACGAATTCGTTTGACCTTGATCGCGGCGCGGCCGGGATGTGGATGCGGCGCCGCGAATACTGCGGCTCGCATTGGCGCGCCGCCCGCCACATAAGAGGACGCGATGAGCTATATCACCAACCTCAAGTGCCGCGAATGCGGCCAGGAGTACCCGATCAGCCCGGTACACGTCTGCGAGACCTGTTTCGGTCCGCTCGAGGTGACCTACAATTACGCGCGTATCAGGGCCGCCGTCTCTCGCGCGGCGATCGAGCGCCGCCCCCACAATCTCTGGCGCTATCGCGAAATGCTACCGGTGGAGGGCGAGCCGGACATCGGGCCAAGCTCGGGATTTACGCCGCTGGTCAAGGCGGATCGGCTTGCCGCAGAACTGGGAATGAAGCGCGTCTACATCAAGGACGATACGGTTAACCACCCAACGCTATCGTACAAGGACCGCGTGGTCTCGGTCGCCATCAGCAAGGCGCGTGAGTTCGGTTTCAAGACCGTCTCGTGCGCGTCGACGGGAAATCTCGCGACCGCGGTGGCCGCCCATGCGGCGCGGGCGGGTCTTAACTGCGTGATCTTCATGCCCGAAGGAGTCGAGGCCGGAAAAATCGTCGGCTCGACGATCTATGGCGCCCAGGTCATCACGATTCGCGGCAATTACGACGACGTCAACCGCTTGTGCAGCGAAATCGCGGACAAGTACGGATGGGCTTTCGTCAATATCAACCTGCGCCCGTATTACACCGAGGGCGCGAAAACCTTCGGCTTCGAGGTTGCCGAACAACTCGGCTGGCGTCTGCCCGACCATATTGTAGTGCCAACGGCCGGCGGCACGATCCTGCCCAAGGTCGCCAAGTCCTTCAAGGAATTGCGCGAAGTCGGACTGCTGCGCGACGGCGAGTGCAAGGTGCATTGCGCGCAGGCCGCCGGTTCCGCGCCGGTGATCCAGGCGCTGCACAAGGGGACGGACCTTATCACGCCGGTCAAGCCCGACACGATCGCAAAATCAATCGCGATCGGAAATCCTGCCGACGGCTTCTATGTGTTGCGCGCGGTGCGCGAATCGGGCGGATGGGGCGAGGCCGCCAGCGACCCCGAGATAATCGACGCGATCAAGCTGCTTGCCCGCACCGAAGGGATTTTCGCCGAGCCCGCCGGCGGCACTACGCTCGCGGTTACACTGAAGCTGATCGCCCAGAAGCGCATCCAGCCCGACGAAAGCGTGGTCGTCTCAATCACCGGCAACGGCTACAAAACGATCGAAGCGGTGGCTTCAGCCATTGCCCGGCCGTTTATCATCGAAGCGCGGCTCAAGGAGTTCGACGCATTGTTCGATCGGCTCAACGGTGGACGCCGGCCGCTCGCGGGCGCGGCCTAGAGCCGAAATCGGCGGTGCAATCGCGCTTGCCAGCGCGGCGTCCAAGGCATAAAGCATCAGAACACTCTTCTCAGGAAAGGCAGGAGGTTTAACCCGCAGCCATGTCAGTCAGGGTCCGAGTCCCTACCCCGCTTCGCCGCTTCACCGCCGGAGTTGACGAGGTCGCCGCCGACGGCGATTCAATCAAGACCGTTCTCGAGGACCTCGAACGGCGTCATCCGGGCATGCGCGAGCGGCTGCTCGACGAGAAGGGCGAGGTGCGCCGCTTCGTCAACATTTATTTGAATGGCGACGACATCCGCTTCCTCAATCAGTTGAATTCCAAGGTCAAGGATGGCGACGATATCTCGATCGTCCCGGCGATTGCAGGCGGACGTTAGCACCGAACCGGTTCCGGTTGTGCGCGCGAGCAGCGTGCTCGATCTGATCGGCAACACTCCGCTGCTCGAGATCACGCGGCTTACGCACGGCATCCTGAACCCCGGCGTCAGGATTTTCGCCAAGCTCGAGGGCTTCAATCCCGGCGGGTCCGTCAAAGATCGCGCAGCCCGCAAGATGATCGAGATCGGACTTGCCCGCGGCGATCTACGGCCCGGCAAAGTGATCCTCGACTCGACCTCGGGCAACACCGGGATCGCGCTCGCGATGGTGGGGGCGGCGCTCGGCTATCCGGTCGAACTCGTGATGGCCTCGAACGTCAGCCGCGAGCGCAAGAAGATCATCGAAGCGTTCGGCGCCAAGCCGATCTACTCCGACCCGCTCGAGGGTTCCGACGGAGCAATCGTGCTCTGCCGCAAAATTATCGAACAGAACCCCGATCGCTACTTCAAGCCCGACCAATACAACAACGAGGCCAATCCGCTGGCCCATTTCGAAACCACGGGCCCCGAGATCTGGCGCCAGACGGGCGGCGCCGTCACCCACTTCGTTGCCGGAATCGGCACCAGCGGCACCGTGATGGGGACCGGGCGCTTCCTCAAGTCGCGCAATCGCGAGATCAAGGTAATCGCGGTCGAACCCGACGATCCGATGCACGGACTCGAGGGGCTCAAGCACATGGCCTCCTCGATCGTTCCCGGCATCTATCATGAGGCCGAACTCGACGGCAAAATCCAGGTAAGTACCGAAGACGCCTACGAGATGGTCTATGCGCTCGGGCAATTCGAAGGAATCCTGGTCGGACAATCGTCGGGCGCAGCGATGGTGGCGGCGCTCCAGCTTGCGCGCAGGCTGCGCGAAGGACGCATCGTCACAATTTTCAGCGACTTCGGCGACAAATACCTGTCGACCAACCTATGGATCGGATGGCAGGAATGGCGCCGCGAACGGTTGCAACGGCTGTTGAGCAAATGGAACGTGTCCACGAGCGCTACTACCTGAGCTACCCGCGGCCGCTGATCAAGGAGCCCATCCTCTATCAGCTCGTGAAGAAGTTTGACCTCGTGTTCAATATACGCGGCGCCAGCGTATCCGAGGAGATGGGACTGGTGGCGGTGGAATTCGAAGGCTCGCGCGAACAGATCGAGCGCGCGCTTTCATGGCTCCGGCAAACCGGCGTGACGGTCGAACCGATCGAGAAGAACGTGATTGAGTAGCCCGGGTGGCGGGATTCGCGTAACCGCCGCGGGCGCAGCATTTCCTTGGCGTTAAGCAACGAACAAATCGAACGCTACAGCCGCCAGATTATCGTGCCGGGCCTGGGCAG
Organism: Binataceae bacterium (SeqCode); assembly: GCA_035624865.1. GTDB lineage: Bacteria > Desulfobacterota > Binatia > Binatales > Binataceae > JASHZA01. The sequence continues at coordinate 7,624 of DASPQS010000237.1, forward strand.
CGTCGGGCAGGAGCGGCTGCTCGCAGCGCATCTCGTGATCGCCGGCGAACTGGCCGACATCGAACCCGTACTCGCCTACATGGC
>DASPQS010000238.1:0-2131 GCA_035624865.1 Binataceae bacterium (SeqCode)
CGAATAACATGCAAGGAACGCTCGCCGGTTCCAGCCAAAAGCAGACACGGAAATCGATTCCCTGAATTACCCGAACCTGGTCCTTTCGATGACCTTTAGATGCCGAAACTCCGATTCGCCATCGAGCTGCAAGACTCGGAATTCGATTTTGATTCGCTCGCGAATGGCACCGTGATCGTTTTCTAGCCAAGGAGTGAACAATGGCGGCGGCAACGAAGAAAATCGCAAAGAACAAATCTACGGCGCGCGTGCCCGCAGCGGCGACGCGTGCAAAAGCGAGGCCCTCGTTGAAGCAGGGGTCGAGGCTCATGGTTTTGATTGCGACGCGCAAGGGCGCCTGGCTCTACCACGGCGATTCGACACGCAAGAACTGGCGTCCGGACGGGCCGCATTTTCTCGGCCACATCATCAATCATTTGGTCCTTGATCCGCGCGACGGGCGGACGCTGTTGGCGGCGGCAAAGACCGGTCACCTCGGGCCCACGATCTTCCGCTCGACCGACTACGGTCGCAGCTGGAAAGAGGCCGCGCGGCCGCCCGCGTTTCCCAAGGCGCCGAACGGGGAGTCGGGCCGCACCGTGGACCACACGTTCTGGCTCACGCCTGGCCACGCGAGCGAGCCCGGTGTTTGGTATGCCGGGACTTCGCCTCAGGGGCTGTTTCGGTCGGACGACGGTGGCATCAACTGGGAGCCATGTTTCAGCATCAATGAGGATCCGCAGTACCGCAAGTGGATAGGCACGGTCCAGGATGGAACACCGGACGGGCCGAAATTGCACTCGATACTGGTTGACCCGCGCGATCCTGCACACATCTACTTTGGAATGTCGGGAGGCGGCGTGCACGAGTCCGTCGACCGAGGGCGGACCTGGAAACCCATCGTTGCAGGGCTCGAAGTCGTCGAGGGTTTGGATGCTTCCAATCTCGCGTTCCACGACCCGCACTGCGTGCGCCTTTGTCCGAGCAACCCGGATCGGCTTTATCAACAGAATCATTGCGGCATATACCGCATCGATCGACCGTCGAGCGAGTGGGTGCGCGTTGGACGAAACATGCCAAAGCGCGTCGGAGACATCGGATTTCCGATAGCAGTACATCCGCGCGACGCGAAGTCGGCGTGGGTGTTTCCGATGGACGGCTCCTCGGTCTGGCCGCGCACCTGCGTGGGTGGTGTGCCTGCCGTCTACGTCACACGCAATGGGGGAAAATCCTGGTTGCGTGCCGCAGGAGGCCTGCCAGAGCGCGACGCGTGGTGGACCGTGAAGCGTCAGGCGATGGCCATAGACGGCAACGATCCCGTGGGACTGTACTTCGGCACGACGAGTGGAGAGCTGTGGTCGAGCCGCGACGAGGGCCGACAATGGACCTGCATCGCAAAGCACCTGCCAGAAATATACGCGGTGGAGACGGGCGAGGCAGGCTAGCGTATCGCCTCGCTGACTAGTGATGAACGTCCTGATCCCGGCTCCGCTGCGTTCGTATTCCAGGCACCGCCGCGTCGAGGCGGTTGGCTCTTCGCTCGCCGAAGTGCTCGCGGATCTGGATCGGCAATTTCCCGGGATCCGATTCCGTATGATCAACGAACAAGAGAGGATGCGGCCGCACATCCGTTTTTTTGTCAATGGTGCTCAAACGTTCGACCTATCTCTCCGAGTGCGCGCCACTGATGAGCTTGTGATCGTACAGGCGCTGAGCGGCGGTTGATACGTCCTACCACGGTTTGTTTACGCGACCGGCCGACGGTGACATTGGCGCGATTTTTCTCCGGTTGTAGGAGGCCGCGATGAATGCGAGTGAACGGCTCGTCGTCGAGCTCAGGAGGCGGATCCACGAAGTTTCTCCGAAAGAGGCGCTCGCGCTGCAGGCGCGGGGCGCCGCGTTGGTCGATGTGCGCGAATCAGACGAGATCGCACAGGGCACGGTGCCTGGCGCGCTAGCGCTCGGTCGGGGGTTCCTTGAGCTGCGCATCGAGGAGGCGGTACCTGATCTTGGTCGTGCGATCGTTGCCATGTGCAGCACCGGCCTGCGATCGCTTTTTGCCGCCGAGGATCTGATGCGGCTCGGTTATGAAACTGTGTACTCGATGGCCGGCGGCTTTGCGCGCTGGAAGGCCGATGGCCTGCCGGTCGAG
>DASPQS010000239.1:0-10962 GCA_035624865.1 Binataceae bacterium (SeqCode)
GAATCTTTATCGGTGAATCCCAACGCTACCGGGGTCATCCGTTGTATGAGGCGATCGTGATGAAGGCGCGCGAAATGCACCTGGCGGGGGCGACCGTGTTGCGCGGTCCGATGGGCTATGGCAGGAGCAGCCGGCTCCATACCGCAAAAGTTCTGCGCCTTTCCGAGGACCTGCCGATCGTGGTCGAGCTGGTCGACAGTCAGGAAAAAATCGACGAATTTTTACAGGCGCTCGACGGCATGATCGGCTCGGGACTGATCACCCTCGAAAAGGTGCAGGTGCTCAAGTACGGCGACGGCCCGGTTGCGTAGTCACGCGGGTCTGACCGCGCCGATCAGTCGTAGACAATCTCGAGGTTGTCGAGAAATTCCGCAAGCTGTTGCGCGCATTGCCGCACCGCCGCCAGGTCGCATGCCTTGGCGGCTTGCTCGACGGCGGCGCCGATTTCCGAGACCGCGTCGAGTCCGTAACTGCCGCCCTCGCCTTTGATCTTATGCCCAATGCTGGCCAGTGCGCCGTAGTCGCTGATTTCCGCCGCCCTGATTATGGCCGCCGCGTCTTCGCGTTTGCGCGCAAGGAACCCCGGGACCAGATCGCTTAAATCCCGATCGATGTGCACGACGACGCGGCTCAATGCTTCGCCTCCGCCGGCGCTGGGTCATGGTCCAACGCCCGCGGCAATGCCGTGGCTCTGAGTATCGCCTCGATTAACGTGGCCTTGCGAACCGGCTTGGAGAGGTGAGCATCGCAGCCGGCGTCGAGGCTTTTGCGGACCGCCTCATCCAGTGCCGAGGCGGTGAGCGCGATTATTGGAACCGGAACCCGCCGCTGACCACGTTCCCATTCCCTGATCGTGCGGACCGCGGTGTAACCGTCGACCACCGGCATCTGGATATCCATCAACACCAGGTCAAAAGGGGCAGCGATCACCCGATCGATTGCCTCTTGCCCGCTCTCGGCAAATTCGACGGTATACGGATACTGCTTTAGAAAAGCCTTGATGAGCAGGCGGTTGTCGATCGAATCTTCCGCAAGAAGAATACGCAAGGGACGCAGCGGGCCTGCCACAGCCGCAGTCGCTGCAGGAGGGCTGAGTTCGGACCGCTCCTGCTCAACATTGCGGATTGGCGAGAGCACGCGTGTAAGCATGGTCAAAAGTTCCGAACGCTTGAGCGGCTTGACCACATAACCGCAACGAACATTCGAATCGAAGCCGATTTCCCGCAACCGCGCGAGTGCGAGAGTCAGGTCGTCGGACGTCAGCATCAGCACCAGCGCTTCCGAAGGGATGGAATTTTCGTCGCCGCCATTGGAAAGTAAATTCTGCGCCAGAGTGATTCCGTCCATCCCCGGCATCCGCGCGTCGATGAGCAGGGCATCGTAAGGATGGCCGGCGAGTCGAGCCCGCTCGACCTCGGCTAATGCGCGCGGCCCGTCAATCACGCCCATAAGTTCGGCGCTACGCTCGGCCAGCCACTCCCCGGCGATCACCCGGTTGGCCAAAGTGTCATCGGCGATTAGCACGCGCTTCCCGCGCAGGAGCGGTTCATTCCCTGTCTGCACACTGTCCGCACCTGCCGCCCCTGTCTGAAGGTCGAACGGCACGACAATCGAAAACGTGCTGCCTTTGCCGACTTCGCTTTCGACCTCGATTCGGCCGTTCATCAGCTCAACCAACCGCTTGGCGATCGCAAGACCGAGCCCGCTTCCTCCGTACTCGCGCGCGGTCGAAGAGTTGGCCTGGGCAAATTCCGTGAAAATTGCACCGCGCCGTTCGACCGGAATCCCGACTCCTGTGTCCGCAACCGAGATGCGAAACCATCCTTGTCCCCCGTCGCGGCTGGGACCGTCGGCGGACGCGGGCTTTCGCAGCGCTTCGATCGTAACGATGATCTCGCCGCGCTCGGTGAACTTGATTGCGTTGCCAAGCAGGTTGATCAGGATTTGGCGCAGCCGCACGGGATCGCCGATCAGGGCCAGCGGCACTCCCGGCATAATCCGGGTGGCGAGCTCGAGCTTTTTCTCATGCGCCGACGTAGCCAGAGCTTCGAGGGTCTGTTCCGCCAGATCCCGCAGGTTGAACTCGACCTTTTCCAGGCTGAGCCGTCCGCTCTCGACCCGGGCCAGGTCAAGCACGCCGTTGACCAGCGCCAGCATCGCGCTCCCGTTGGCCTGTATAGTCTCGACGAAATGACGTTGCTCGAAACTGAGCGCGGTATCCGACAGCAGGTCGGCGGTTCCGAGCATCGCGTTCATCGGCGTGCGGATTTCGTGCGATATATTCGAAACAAACTCGGATTTGGCCTCGGACGCCGCCAGCGCAGCTTCGCGCGCCGCAATCAATTCCGCCTCGGCGCTCTTCGCTAGCGTGATATCTCGCGTAACCGAGACCACACAGGGCTCACCGTCAACTTCGGCCACTGCCGCCGAGATCTGGGCCGGCAGCAGACGCCCGTCCTTGGTGCGCACCTCCATTTCCATGTTGCGCACGAATCCCCGGCTCTCGAGTTGCTCCGCCAGGACCCGCTGCTGTTCGGGCCGAGCCCATAACCCCAGTTCCGCCGGCGAACGCCCGATAACTTCGTCAACCCCGTAGCCGAAGAGCGAGACGAATTCCCGATTGACCTCAATATAGTGCCCGCTTTGCAAATGATTGATCGCGATCGCATCAAGACTCGTCTCAAAGACTTTGCGCAGTTTGGCCTCGCTCTCAAGCAACTGCTGCTGCGCCCGCTCGCGTTCCGCCACCGCCGCCTCGCGCTGCGTGATCTCCCGGACCAATTCGCGATGGTTCTCGTCGAGCGTCTTAACGCGTGCGGTCATTTCGCGCCGATAGCGCTGCGCCAGAACCGTCATGCAGTGGCCGAGACCGGCCGCGCCAATCAGAGCAATCCATCGGTGAACTGCGTCAGCGGCACTTGCGGGCGCAACCACATAGCGGACCGCCATAGCGGCAAGACCCGTCAAAGTAAGTGCGAATTGCCAGCGATTGTCCCATGGCACCAGCGCTCCCGCCCCCATCATCGTCAGGACAACGGTGACAAGCAGTAGACCGGTACGGCGCTCGGCTAGGCTGTATGCGAGCAAGCTGGCCATAATGGCCACGCACACGCCAAGCACCATGCCGCGCCAATGCCGCCTGAATAACGGCCTCGGCATGATGAACAGGAAGGCGGCAACCACGCCGATATTGAAGACCCGCGGCGCCAACATTCCCGCACTTGGTCGATAGATGAAGTAGTCCGCAAGCAGGTAGGCTATCTGGAGCAGCAGCGTGAGCTGCACGGCGACTCGCAAAGGCCCTAGCATCCACCATGTGGCGAGCCCGAATGGTTCCCGATCCGATTGGGTCTCAGACGGCTCGGACAAGCCGTCACCGGCAGTCGCGCCGATCGCGCTTGTGACGTTCTCGACCCGATTTTTTTCGGAATCCCCCAAACGTCACCCCGTCATCGGGTCAGCCCGAGGGAACTCTGTTTTACCGCCGGCGGCCGCCGCACGACCCGAGCAACTTGGAACGCCGCCAAATGCCCGCAAAGCTTATTGAAAGCCCAAATCGGTCCGTTTTTCAATTCCCCGGCGCGGATCGCGACGCCACTCCCCGCCCTCAAATGGCTCCGGCGATATTCGGCTGCTCGCACCCTATCGCAGCGCTCACGGCGCCGACCCCGCCGCGCCGCCTGTGAGCAGGGTATTACCCGGCAGCCTGCCACAGGTTAGATTCTACGTCGAGGGTGAAATCCTTCACTATTGGCCCATCCGCGCCGGCTCCGGCCCTTTTATCCCGCCAGCGCGCGCTCGAAGTCTTCGATCAAATCCTCCGCCGCTTCCAGACCGACCGAAAGGCGGATTAGCCCCTCGCTTATCCCCGCTCTCTGCCGCTGCTCGCGAGTCATCCCGGCGTGCGACGTCGTGGCGGGCCGGGTGATCAAGCTTTCGACCCCGCCGAGGCTCGGAGCGCTGATCGGCAGCGTGATTCGCTGGAAGAAGGCGTCTGCCGCCGCGACTCCACCTTCGAGTTCAAAACTCAGCATCCCGCCAAACCCGTCGAACAGCTCGCACGCCCTCAAATGATGCGGATGGCGCTCGAGGCCCGGATAGTGGACCGCGGCGACCTTTCGATGCTGCTCGAGGAAACGTGCCAGCCGAAGCGCGCTTTCGTTCTGATGGCGCACGCGCACGGCCAGCGTCTTCATTCCACGATGGAGCAGGAAGCAGGCGTGCGGGTCGAGCGATCCGCCAAGATGCCCGAGTGAGCGATTGATCGCCTCGACCAGTCCCGCTCGTCCGATTACCGCGCCCGCCACGATATCCGAATGGCCATTGAGGTACTTCGTGCAGCTATGCAGCGAAAGGTCAAAGCCGCTTTCGGCTGGACGGAAATTCACCGGACTCGCGAAAGTGTTGTCGATGATCGAGACCAGCCCGTGTTCGCGCGCGAATCTCACCACCGCCGGCAAGTCCGCCACCTGCACCAGCGGATTGCTGATCGTCTCGACGTAGATCGCGCGCGTGTTCGGGCGCAGCAGATGCCGCCACCCCTGCGGCTGCGCGCCGTCGATAAAATCGACCGTGATCCCAAGCCGTGGAAGTTCCGCCGTGAGCAAATCGTTGGTTCCGCCGTACAGACAGTCCTGCGCCAACAGATGGTCACCGGTGCTCAGCAGCGTCAGCAACGTGGTCGAGATCGCCGCCATTCCGCTAGCCGCCACCAGCGCCGCCTCAGCGCTCTCGATCGCCGCCAGTTTCTGATGCAGCGCAACGTGATTCGGAGTGTTGTTGAGCCGGATATACCGCAGGTCGTGATAACTGGTCTCGCCACGATAAGCGAAGGTTGCCGACTGGAAAATCGGCATGCTCACCGCGCCTTCGATCAGCGGCGACGGCTCACCCGAATGGATCAGCTTGGTCTCGATCGCCCGGATGGTCTTTACTGGCACGGCGCGCCTCCGTGGGGCGGCTTTGCGCCACCTCGTACAAGGCTAGCACTGTAGATACCGTCGCGTCTTGCCGCCGTGCCGGCTCCAGTTTTGGGCAAGGAAGCGCCCGCTCGCTTGACCGATAGGCGGTCGAGGGCGATGCGGGGGATCACCGTTAGCGGACGGGCGCTAGATTTGGCGGGATCTGACCGATCTGGCGCTCGCGGTCATACACCGTACGCCAGTACCCGGGTGACTTGGCCTGACACTTCGCGCAAAGCCCCATCGACGACGACATTGCGTTGGTCACGGGCAACGATGCGCCGCATCCCACGCAACGGCATTGCGCCCTGCGTATCGTCCGGCCTTTTCTGTCGCGCAAACTTTCCAAAGATCGCTGCTTGAGCTGTCTTCGATTACCCGCACCGCGGCGAACACAGGCGCGGCGCGGATGGGCGACATTGTCACCTCGCCAGGTTACGCTCGTATGATGCACAGGTTGCCACGAGTTTAACTTCCGTCGTGCAACGAGCGCGCGAAGAGCGATCCGGATTATAGAAGCGAATCCAGGAATTCGACCGATCGAAGCTTCCGATCGAGTATCGACGCGAAGAATCGCGCGATCGCCAGCGCACCGTCGGCGCCCCCGTGAGGAAGCACCGTCGCCTCGCCGAATGACGCACTGCCCAGTCGCGCCAGCGCCGCCGCGCTGGCCGGCGCAAGCCGTACCGCCCCCTCCGGCGCATTCGCGCGGCAGCGCGCGCAGACGATTCCACCGCGCGAGAGCACAAAATAGACCGCGCCCTCTTCCGCTTCCGCAACCGTGCCGCACACGCGGCAGCTGCCGAATTCGAGGCCGAAGCCCGCCGCCGCAAGCATCTTTAATTCGTACGCCTGGCGCAGCGCGATCGTCGCCGCGCCGCGTCCCAACGCGTCGAGCGCGTCCGCTAGTACGCGATAGGCCTCGGCGGCCTCGCCTTCCTCGGTCGTGAGCGCGTCGGCGAGTTCCAGCATGTAGCTGCCGAGCGCGATTTTGCCGAGATCGTCTTCGAGCTCGGGCGGCGGATTCTCACCCCGCTCGGCTCGCGTGATAAACACCAGCTGGCCCTGTGGACGCCGCCGAAAGGAAAGTATTACGTGAGAAAAAGGCTCGAGCTTGCGCTCGAACCGGCGACGCGACGCTTTCGCCCCTTTCGCAATTCCGCTCAGTTTACCGAAGTCGCGTGTAAGCAGCGTGACGATGCGATCCGATTCCGAATAATCGCGCGCGCGGATCACGATTGCGGGCGTGGATTCCTCAGCCGACATTTCCCGATGGCAGGCGCACGTCCCCGCGGCTCACACCGCACTGCGCAGCATCACCTGCTGGATTTCCTTTACCTTGGCGCGCATCGCTTCGATACCGCCGGTATCGCGGCCGTTCTCGGATGCGTCATGGACGAGATTTTCGAATTTGACCAGGATATTCGCGAGCTTGGTATGGGCCTCGATCAGCGCGCGCTTGCGCAATTCCTCGCTCTCCCATCCGCGTTCCGCGTATTCGCGCAGTTCCTGCCCCTGAATTAGCAGTTCGCGCGCTTCGTCCTCGTACCCCTTGACCAGGCGGCGCAGGATATCGCGCACCTTGGGCAATTCCTCGGGGTCCTTCCAGAGCACGTGTTCAAGGAACAGCAGGTCCTCCTCGCTCGCGCTCTCGCGGCCGAAAATCATCGCGTGCGCACGCAGGATCGCCAGCGAATTGCGCCAGCGCCGGTCGGAAACGATTATCTGCTGGCTGGCCAGGTTCCGGCGCAATTCCGCGAGCGATCGCAGGATTCCGCCTGGAACTCTCACCGCAGCCGCGCGGGCTTGCAGTTCGCCCAGTTCGGCCAGGCTGAGCGCGGTGCGCGCCGCCGGCGGCATCCCCTCCAGCATTTTCAGGAAGCGGAAGTCCTCACCGATATAATCGACCATGAAGCGCAGCATGAAGCGGTCGAACAGCGCGGTAAGCTCCTCCTCGTCGGGCAATTCGTTGGACGCCCCGAACATCGTGATTAACGGCACGGCGACGCGCTGGCGGCCGTTATGGAACACGCGCTCGTTAATCAGGGTGAGCAGCGCATTGAGAATCGAGGAGTTGGCCTTGAAGATCTCGTCGAGGAAGGCAATGTGCGCCTCAGGCAGCTTGTTGTCAGTGACGCGCCTGTAGTCGTCCTGTTCGAGCCCCTTAAGGCTCACCGCGCCGAATATTTCCTCGGGCGTGCTGAACTTCGTGAGCAGCCACTGGAAGTAGTTGGCGCCCTCGACACGCCGGCAGAGTTCGTCGGCGAGCATCGATTTGGCCGTGCCGGGCGGCCCGATCACGAGCACATGGCTGGCCGAGAGAAGCGCGCACAGCGCGCCGTCGATTAGTTCGGCGCGCTCGAGAAACACATGATTCAGTTCGTCGCGAATGGCGGCGAGTTTGGCGAACGATTGTGACATGGAACGCGGCGCGAAAGTCCCTCCTTGTAATTTATCAAAGGCTCGGTCTCGATTTAAGCTTGCGGCCCCGCTCGACCAGCCTTCGATTTCAGTCGTGGCACGCACCCTGCCATCGCCCGCCTTGCCGCGAACATGCATCGGCGCTAGTAAAGGAGCGGGGCGTCGCGACTCTCACCACCGGAGGATTGCCATGGAAAAAGCGTTGGCGGGTGTAAAGGTCCTTGACCTTACTCAGTTCGAGGCTGGCACGTCATGCACCGAGATGCTCGCCTGGCTCGGCGCCGACGTTATCAAGGTCGAGCCGCCAAAGATGGGCGAACAAGGGCGCTGGATGCTCACCGAAAAACCCGGCGTCGACTCCCACTACTTCATGCTGCTCAACGCCAACAAACGCAGCATCACCCTCAACTTGAAGTCCGATCGCGGCAAGGAAATCTTTATCGAACTCGTGAAGCAGGTCGATATTCTGTCGGAAAACTATTCGCTCGGCACCCTCGAAAGCTGGGGACTCGGCTACGACCGCCTGCGCGAGATCAATCCCAAGCTGATTTACCTCACGATCAAGGGCTTCGGCACGTACGGCCCGTATAGCAAATTCAAGAGCTTCGACATGATCGCACAGGCCGCCGGCGGCGCTATGTCGCTGACGGGCTTCCCGGGCTCGCCTCCGCTCAAGCCCGGCCCCACCATCGGCGACACCGGCACCGGAATCCACGCCGCCTGTGGCGTTCTGGCCGCTTATATCCAGCGCCAGCGCACCGGCAAGGGGCAGAAGGTCGAAGTCGCGATGCAGGAGGCGGTGTTCAATTTCGTGCGCGTGCCGATGATGGAGACCCACATCACGCACAAGCCAGTCGAACGGCGCGGCAACCGGCTCGGCAACGGCGTCGTCGGCGACATCTTCAAGTGCGCGCCGGGCGGCCCCAACGACTACGTCTACATGCTCTGCACCTCTCCCGATATGTGGCAGGCGCTGTGCCGAACCATCGGACGCCCCGACGTTCCCGAAGATCCGCGCTTCAAGGAGCGCAAGGACCGCGCTGAATATATCGACCAACTGACAGCCATCATCGAGCAATGGACCAGCAAGCGCACCAAGCAGGAAGTGATGATAGCGATGGGCGAGGCCGGCGTGCCTTGCGGCGCCGTGCTCGACAGCGTCGAACTGCTCAACGACCCCCATATGCGCGAGCGCGGGATGGTGGTTACGGTCGACCATCCGGTGCGCGGCAAGTTCACGATGCCGGGATGCCCGGTCAAGCTCGAAGATTCGCCGGCCGACGTTAAGAGCGCGCCCCTGCTCGGCCAGCACAACGGCGAGGTCTACGGCGCGATGCTCGGGCTTTCCGCCACCGACCTCGACCGGCTCAAACAACAGGGTATAATCTGACCCCGATGATCGAGAGGACCGAACCGCAGTGACCTTCCGGTTGGGCGGAAACAAGGATGCGAGTGCGCGAAAGTCGCTAGGCGCTTTCGCAGCTGCCCTCATCCTTGCCGCCCAACTACTCGCAGTCAGCCACTACCATCAGACGGACCCGGTTCGGCGCTTCAACGCGCAGGCGCAAATCCTCGCGGACGATGGCCTTTGCGCGCTTTGTACACTCGCCTTTCATCTGCCGCTCAATCCCGCCGCCGGTTCCTCTCTTGAGCGGCCTCATATTGAGGTGCGCCCGGTCGAACAACCGGTAGCGCACGTCATCTGTTCGCGTCCGTACTCCCTGAGTCAGACCCGCGCTCCTCCCGCAGCCACCGTTTGATCCGTTAGCCACGACATTTCGGCGTTTTTCTCGGGGCCACGCGCCTTTTCGGCGCACTTGGCGGCCTTCGACGGACTTCGCGCACCAACATATGCGCAAGACCGAGGTTCGTCGGGCCCCCTGGCACGATCAGGACGATCCGCCCGTGCTTCATTGCAGGACGGCCGGCACCCGATCTGAGGGAGCATGGGTATGTGGGAACGGCTAGAATTGACAAAGGCAGTCCGTTTAACTACGCGACCGGGAAACTTTTCGCATGGAAAAAACGTCAAACAACTGGGCTTTGTTCTTCTGTTCACAGTGCTCTGCTTCGCAGCAATTCAGGCTTTAACCGGCCACGCCCAAGCTGCGGAGAGCCCGCCTAAGGAGGGCCAGCGTATAGCGGGCTCGGTCAAGGATGCATTGGGACGCCCTTTGCCCGCCGCTTCCGTGAGCTTGCAGAGTCCTGACGGCAAAACAATAGCGAAGACCAATAGCGACGCGCAGGGCCGGTTTTCCTTCACTGATATCGTGCCGGGAACCTACGCAGTGGTTGCACAAAAGACAAATTTCAAAACCGCCACTACAATCGTCAGCGCGACGGCCGCCGGTGCGAAGCCGGTGACGCTCTCCATGGCTTCAGAGGAGGCATTAAGCCTGCCCGTGATTGCCCAGCGGCTCGAGCGGGCACGTAACGGACTTAGTCCCGAAACCGGCAGCAGCGTCTATCGCTTCAGTCAACAGGCAATCGAGCAATTGCCGCAGGGCACGAACACACAGATGACGGGGGTGTTGTTGCAAGCCCCGAGTGTTGCTCAGGATTCGTTCGGCCAGATCCATATTCGCGGCGAGCACAGTGAGATCCAGTACCGCATCAACGGAATCGAGCTTCCAGAGGGAGTTACGTCGGGATTTTCACAGACCCTGAGTCCGAGGCTCGCCAGCAGCATCTCGCTGCTTGAAGGCGCGCTACCGGCACAGTACGGCTACCACACTGCGGGCGTCGTCCAAATCCAGACCAAGAATGGACTGGACCTTAATGGTGGTAACATCGATATGTACGGCGGCCAGCGCTACACACTGAACCCCAGTTTTGAACTGGGGGGCTCCGAAGGCAAGTTCAGCTATTACACGACTGGCTTCTATCTCCAGAATGACCGCGGCCTTGAACCCCCGACGCCGGGGCCACAGGCGCTGCACGACTTCACGACCATCGGCAATGGCTTCAGCTACCTCTCGTATTTTCTGAACGCGACTACCCGTATCAGCCTGATCGGCGGGTTTAACATTTCAAACTTTCAGATCCCCGCGAATCCCGATCAGCCTCCTGCCTTCACGCTGGCCGGCGTGCCTAGCTTGCCCTCAGCGGACGTCCGCGAGACGCAACTCGAGCAAAATTATTACGGAGTCCTAGCGCTCCAGGGACTGCTCGGCAAGGATATCGACTATCAGATAGCCGCCTTCACCCGTTATTCGACGCTTTCGTTTCATCCGGATCAGGCGGGTGACCTGATTTACAATGGCGTAGCCTCGCGAGCATTTCGCGGCGATTGGGCGAGTGGACTCCAGGGCGATTTCGCCTACACAGGCATCGAAACGCACACAATTCGCACCGGCTACTATTTCAGTGGAGAACGTGCCGAGATCGATAATCATGCGCTGGTTTTCCCCGCCCCCGTCGGCGACCCAACCACCCAGCTCAGCGACGACGCGTTCGCTATCGTAGACGATACCGCGCTAACGGCCTGGAACTACGGGGTCTATCTGCAGGACGAATGGCGTCCAATACAACATCTGACGATAAACTATGGCGTGCGCTTTGACCTATACGACGGGTTGAC
>DASPQS010000240.1:0-6742 GCA_035624865.1 Binataceae bacterium (SeqCode)
AATCGAAAAATGCCACGATGGCATCCTCGCCCGGCTCTTCGTCGCGATGCTCGCTTACACCGGTCCGGTTTCACGAACGCTCGAGCGCTACCGCTGGCGCAAGGCCGCTCGTCAAAAGCGGCTGTTCGAATCGCAGCCGCGCCAGCGGCCGGTTATTGAATGGCTCGCGCGCACGATGCGCCTGGCTTACTGGAATGAGGCCTGGACCACGCGCGAGACTATTCTCCAACGCCTCGGTGTGCTCTTTGCCGGCGCCGGTCATCCGGCGCCAAGCGGCAGCGCCTGGGACGACTTCGATCTCATGGTCGAGACCGGCCTTTTCACCCGGCTCGAGATCCGAAGCGCCGACGAAGAACATGAAGGCGGCCGGCTCAAGAATCATCTCGCCGCGCGCCTGCGTCTGACTAAAATCGCCCGCGCCGCGCTGGCAATGGGGGCAGCGAGCGCGCTCGTGGCGCTGGCGCTCCGGTTCGATACGGCTGCGTTCGTAGTGGGCGCGGTCACCTTCGGCGCCGCAGTCTGCGCGATCAGCGAGGGACTTGAGAATGCGCGGCTCGCCTATCGAGTGATCGAGCAGTGCGCGTGCGAACTCAGCCTCGTTCCGCTCGGAACGCTTACCCGCAAGGGCCGCAACAGCATCCAGGCGCCGGCCGCTCTTGCCGCCAAGCCCGAGCAATCGGCGCAACCCGCCGGCCGCTAAGGGTCTGCTTTGTTGCCAAACTGTGGTCGGGACTTTCGCTCGCGAGCCGGCGGGTTCGTTCTAGGAGCGCGCCGCGATCGACGCTTCGATCGCCTGTGCGATTTTGGCCGGCGTCGCGAGCCGAATGAAAGCGCCCAGCCGGGGACCGCGCTCCTGTCCCAGCAACACATGGTAGAGCAGCGGAAAGATCTTTCCGGGCTTGTCGTAATGAGCGCGGCCGAGATCGTAAATCGCCTTTTCAATCTCCTCAGCGGTGGCCTCTAAGTTCTCCCGCAACCACGCCGCAAGCGCACGCAGTTGCTCGCATTCGCCGTCCGCCGGCTGATACGCCTGCTTGGTCGGCTCGAGGAAGTCGCGATAGAAGTTGATCGCGCACTCCATCAGGCTGCGCCCCAGCGCTTCGGTGTCGACGTCGCCTGCAATCGCCGGATCGTAGCTGACTAGGTAGTTCCACAGCAGTTCGCGATCGGCGCTGCCAACGGCAGGCACCAGGTTCATCACCAGGCCGAAACCGATCGACGAGTTGAATCGCTGTGCGCTGCTCTTCTGGAGCACGAACTCGAGCGCCGTATTGCGCCGGGCGGCAGCATCCGCCGCACTCCATTCGCGCAGCGCATCGAGGTATTCGTCGACATATTGCGGGATCGCCTCGAGAAACAGCTTGCGCGCCCGGCGTGGATTCAGCATCAGGAAGTATTTGAGCACTTCGATCGGCGCATAGCGGCGCCACTGCTCGACCCCGACGCCCCGCCCGATCGACTTCGAAACCTTGTGGCCCTCCTCGTCGAGATACATCTCGAACGGAAATCCGAGCGGCGGCCGCCCGCCGAGAATCCTTACGATTTGCCCCGACAGCCGCGCCGAGTCGATCAGGTCCTTGCCGTAAAGCTCGTAATCGACCTTGAGCACGTGCCATCGCAGCGCCCAGTCGACCTTCCATTGCACCTTCGCTTTGCCGCCCAGCACCGTCTGCTCGCCCTTGTAGCCGCATCCGTGCGACCCGCCGAAGGTGCGCTCGCACGAGAACTCGACGGTTGCGCGCTCCGGATGGTACGCGGTAACGAGCGTCGAGTTGATCTGGCCGCATTGCGGGCACAGCGGCATGATCGGCGACCATCCGCGGCGGTTTTCCTCGCGCAGCGTCGGGGTGACAATCGCGATGATTTCCTTGTGCTTCCCGACTATCAGACCCAGCGCTTCATCAAAGCCGCCGCTCGCGTACATCTCGCTGGAACGCATCAGCTCGTACTGGACCTCGACCGGCGCGAGAAAGGTCCCGAGCAATCCGACCATGTGCGAGGCGAAACTGTCATGGCAGTCTCCGAACGGATCGGGAATGCGCGACACCGGCTGTCCCAGGTAAGCCGCCGTCACCTCGCGATTCGGGATGCTCTCGGGCACTTTGCGCAGGCCGTCCATGTCGTCGATGAAGACGACGAAACGCGTCTGATGCGGGTCGCCAATCGCCTTGAAGGCGTGCTCGACGTACGACGGCCGCAATACCTCGCCCATCGTGCCCAGATGGGGCAGGCCGGAAGGACCGAAGCCGCTTTCGAAGACTACCGGGCGCTCCGCTTCGTAGTTGCGCACGCGCTCGGCGAGCTTGCGCGCTTCTTCATAAGGCCAAAGGTCGAGCCGGGTTTCGCTTTGCGGCGCCGATGCCATCTCCGATCTATTCCTTGCCTTTGAGCACCCGCGCAACCGCCTCATGCATCCACGGGTCGATTTGGAGGTCCCTCATCTTCTCCGATGCCAGCCTGAGCTTAACGCCGCAGTTAGCGCAGACCAAGGCGGTTTCGGCGAACCCGGCCGAATCTTCCACCGTCAGCCTGAGCAGCCAGTCGGTGATCGGCCGCCGGCAGATTTGACATTTCCCTTCGTCCATCGAAACCGCTGCGCCTTCCAGGAATGGTTACATTACTAGCATTGATTCGCGTTCCAGCGCTGTGTTACAGCGGAATCTGCAAGATGTCCTTCGCACTTCCCACTATCGCCCGGCGAGTAGCCATGTAGGGTAAAGTCGGCCATCTGCCGGGCAACGTTTCGGATCCGAAGCTGCGGCTATCGGTCGCGTCCACGGTCCGATTCTATGGATCAAGCTTTCACCAGGCAAAAGATTAAGGAACTGCGCGCGCTTGTCGGCGAGAACGATCGCATCGGGATCGTGTTGCAGGATGATCCCGATCCCGACGCGATGGCCAGCGCGATAGCCTTGCGCACGTTGCTCGGCCGCAACAAGCTCACAACTCCGATCTTCGCGTTCAAGCCGGTTACTCGCCCCGAGAACCGCACGATGACCCATCTGCTGGAGATCGAGGTGGCTCCGGCCGAGACCGAGGAACTCCGTACTTACGACAAAATCGCCATGGTCGACGTCGAGCCGCCCTATTTCGGTGAGCGTCTGCCCCGAGCCGATATCGTTATCGACCACCATCCGGGTTACCAGACCGGAATCGCGCCGTTCGAGGACATTCGCGTCGACTACGGTTCTACCGCCACGATCATGACCGAATACCTGATCAGCGCCGACGAGCGCATCAGCGAACGGCTGGCGACGGCGCTGCTCTACGGAATCCGGAGCGACACCCTCGCGCTCTCGCGCCGCGTGACCGACAACGACGTCCAGGCCTTCGTGCATCTTTACCCGCTCGCCAACTACAACCTCTTGCGCCAAATCGACCGGCCCGAATTTCCAGTCAATTTCGCCCGGATTCTGGCGCGCGCGATGCGCCGGCTGACCGTCCACGACGGCCTCATCGCTATACATCTAGGCCGCGTCGAGCGTGACGATCTGATCGTCCAGGTCGCCGATTTCTGCCTTCAGTTCGAGGGCGTCGAATGGGTCGCCGTATCTGGCAAACTCGCGAGCAATCTCGTGATCGCGGTGCGCAATAACGGTCTCGGCCGCGGCAACGCGGGCGAGATGGCGAAGCGGCTCTTTGGCCAGATCGGCAGCGCCGGCGGCCATCGCAACATGGCCAAGGCTGTGATTCCACTGCACCGATGGCGTCACCGCGAAGGCACCACGCGGGACAAGGCAATTGAATTGCGCCTGCGCGAAATGTTCATCGCCGCCATCTTGGGCGAAGCCGAGAACGGTGACCTGCGTCCCTCCGGGCAGCGTAACGGTTCCTAGCCTCCACTTTCGTGGTCCGCCCGCTCACTCCACACGATTCTTCGTTGAAAAGCGTTTACCTGCGTGCGCCGACGACTTATCGTGGATACGTGGGTGCTGCGGAAGCGACTCTGGAAGTCAAAAATCGGCTTGGGCTACATCTCAGAGCTGCCTCGACATTGTTTCAGACGGTAAACAGGTTTAAATCATCTGTGACGATCTCCAACGGCCAGCAGGAGATCAGCGCACGCAGCGTGACCAGTCTGATGATGCTCGGGGCCGCTCAGGGTACGAAGCTCAAGGTGAAGGTCGTCGGCCCCGACGCCGCAGCCGCGATGGCCGCGATAAAGACCCTGTTCGAAGCTCGGTTCGGTGAAGAATAACCAGGATGAGCGGTTCTTGTTTATGACTGTGGGCAGCCCAGACTGGTATGCTTGACCCTGTTATACTGCTTGATTATATCGAGACAGCCACGATTTCAGGTCCGACGCCCTCGTTACCCGGGTCCCAGGCAGGGGACTTTTTGCGCTTTGCCAGGGCGGAAGCCTTCGAGATCCGGCGGGAATTCGCCCCGGATGCGCCAGGTGCCCAATCCTACAGGAGCCGTAGTTAATGCCGCTTAAGGACTTCCTTTTTACTTCCGAATCAGTATCCGAGGGCCATCCCGACAAGATGTGCGACCAGATTTCTGACGCCGTTCTCGACGCCCTTATCGCCGAGGACCCTAACTCGCGGGTCGCGCTCGAATCGCTCGCCAAGACCGGTCTCATCGTGATGGCCGGCGAAATCACCTCCAAGGCCTCACCTGACTTTATCAAGATTGCGCGCACAGTCGCGACCGATATCGGCTACGACAATGACGAGATCGGTTTCAACGGCAATATGTGCGCGGTACTGACCGCAATCGAGCCTCAATCACCGGATATTTCGCAGGGTGTTACGGAAGGGCAAGGACTCTTCAAGGAACAGGGCGCGGGCGACCAGGGCCTCATGTTCGGTTTCGCCTGCGACGAAACTCCCGAGCTGATGCCGCTGCCGATCCAACTGGCGCATCGCTTGATGGAGAATCTCACGCGGCTGCGCAGGGAGAAGAAGCTCGATTTTCTCCGTCCCGACGGCAAGAGCCAGGTGACCGTCCGCTACGTCAACGGTAGTCCGGTCGCCGTCACCGCCGTCGTCATTTCGACCCAGCACAGTCCCGCCGTCGGCTACAACACCATCCGCGAAGCGGTTATCGAGGAGCTGATCAAGCGAACTATTCCGGAGCAATACCTCGATAAATCGACCGTCTACCACGTCAACCCGACTGGAAGCTTCGTCGTCGGCGGACCCCACGGCGACTGCGGCCTCACCGGACGCAAAATTATCGTCGACAGCTACGGCGGCTATAGCCGGCACGGCGGCGGCGCCTTCTCCGGCAAAGATCCGAGCAAAGTGGACCGTTCGGCGTGCTACATGGCGCGCTACGTCGCCAAGAACGTCGTCGCCGCCGGGCTCGCCAAAAAATGCGAAATCCAGGTGGCCTACGCAATTGGCGTCGCCGAGCCGGTCTCGATCCTGATCGACACCTTCGATACCGGCGTCGTGCCCGACCACAAGCTCTCCAGCACTCTCCGCGAGCTTTTCGACTTCCGTCCGGCTGCCATCATCAAAACCCTCGAACTGAAGCGTCCGATTTATCGAGCCACCGCCGCATACGGGCATTTCGGCCGCGTCCCGCACCGGGGATTGTTCCCGTGGGAACGGGTGGATATGGCCGACCCGTTGCAAAGTGCGTTCGGGTTGAACGGCCGCTAATCGGCGCGCCGCACAGCCGCGCCGGCCGCTTCGCCGCAGTTACTGCCTTTCAGGAGGAGTTCAACCATGCCCAAGTCGCAGGCCAACGGGCACGACCAGGACGTTCGTGACCTCGGTCTCGCCGCCGCCGGACGCAAACGAATCGAATGGGCCGACCGGCAGATGCCGGTGCTGCGGCTCATCCGCGAACGCTTCACCAAAGAGCAGCCGCTCAAGGGCCAACGCCTCGGCGCCTGCCTGCACGTGACCTGCGAGACCGCCAACCTGCTACGCGCGCTCAAAGCCGGCGGGGCCGAAGTCCTGTGCTGCGCCAGCAATCCGCTCTCGACGCAGGACGACGTCGCGGCCGCGCTGGTGGCCGAATACGGCATCCCGACCTTTGCGATCCACGACGAGGATCGCGACACTTATTACAACCATCTGCGCGCTGTGCTGAGCCGCCGTCCGACCATCACGATGGACGACGGCGCCGACCTCGTCAGCCTGCTCCACACCGAGTATCGCGACCAGGCCTCTGACGTCCGCGCCAGCATGGAGGAAACCACTACCGGCGTGATCCGGCTGCGCGCGATGGCGCAGGACGGCGCGCTGCGGATTCCCGTGGTCGCCGTCAACGACGCCCAGACCAAGCATCTCTTCGACAACCGCTACGGCACCGGGCAATCGACGCTCGACGGCGTAATCCGCGCCACCGGAGTGCTGATCGCCGGCTCGATCGTGGTAGTCGCGGGCTACGGATGGTGCGGCAAGGGAATCGCCTCGCGCGCGCGCGGACTCGGCGCGGAAGTAATCGTGACCGAGGTCGATCCGATTCGTGCGCTGGAAGCCGCGATGGAGGGCTTTCGGGTGATGCCGATGCTCGAGGCGGCGAAAATCGGCGATATCTTTGTCAGCGCCACCGGCGACCGCTCCGTGCTCGGCCCGGTGCATTTCAACCTGATGAAAGACGGCGCTTCTTTGCAACGCCGGGCACTTCGATGTGAAAATGGCGATGGGCATCAGCATCGATACGCTCACCGACGAGCAGAAAAACGATCTCTCAAGCTGGCGCACCGGCACCTGAGCGGACGGTCTTCTCCACGGCGGACTCATCTCATCCGCCGCCGCTCCTCCTGGACTGGCGAAAATGG
>DASPQS010000241.1:0-9872 GCA_035624865.1 Binataceae bacterium (SeqCode)
CCTGACGACGTCCTCGTCAATCTTCGGCGCTGCTCTCGGTCTATACTTTCCACTCTCCAAGCGGATGCTGGCTTGTGTTCTGGCCTTTGCCGCCGGCGCCCTGATCAGTGCGCTGGCGATAGAATTGGCGTTCGAGGGCGCCCAGGAACTGCATGCGCAGGGTTTCGACGCCAATGCGGCCTGGGGATTCATTGGCAGCGGTTTCGCCCTCGGTTCCATAATCTATTACTTCACCTCTTTGTTCCTCGACGAGAAGGGCGCGGCGATACGCTACCCGACTCGATTTCGCGAATATGCTCTAGGACGCAAGCAGAAGGATGCGAAGGAGACGATCCAACTGTTGTCGAAATGCGACCTGCTGCGCCATCTGCCGGCGGAAGAAGTCGAGCGAATCCTTCCGTTCGTGCGGACCCGCCACCTCGACGATGGTGAGATTCTGTTCCGTGCCGGCGATGCGGGAGACGCGCTGTATATCGTGGCACGTGGCAAGGTCGACGTGTTGTCGGACGCGGCGGGAGAACAGCTCAATGGACATGTCAGCGGAGAAAAGCTTGCGGAGCTGGGCGAAGGACAAGCATTCGGGGAGATGGCGCTCCTCAGCGGAGAGTCGCGCACTGCCACGATTCAATCACCCGTCCAAACGGACCTGTTGGAAATCGGCAAGGGAGATTTTGATCGTCTCGTTGCGAACAACCATGAGTTGGGGACAGCGGTGCGGCGGCTTAGCCATGAGCGCGCGATCAGAAATCTCAGTTCCGGCGGCGCCAATCCTTCGCAGTGGGCCCGCGTGGCGGCGAGCAATCTGGAGCATTTGAGCAGGAGTGAGGCAGATAGGATCCTGACGGAAGCCAGTCATGGAGCGGGAATGGCAATCGTTCTGGGAAACATACTGGATACGATTCCCGGGTGCCTGGTGATCGGTGCGAAGTTCGCCGGGGTGGCGAGTTTGTCGCTCACTCTCATCGTCGGGATGTTCGTGGGCGGGATCCCCGAGGCAGCGGCGAGTGCTTCGATGCTTCGGAAAGCGGGGTACAGCAGCTTCGCGATTTTTGCCCTTTGGTCGGCGGTTCTGGTTAGTGGAGTTGTGGCCGCCGCGGCCGGGAGGATGTTCATCGGCTCCGGGTCGCACGTAGCGGTTTTCTTTCAAGCGGTAGCGGGGGGCGCAGTGCTCGCCCTGGTTGCCCACGCAATGATTCCGGAGTCGATCCACGACGGCGGAAACTTGATCGTGCTGCCGGCCGTTGCCGGCTTTCTTTTCGCGCTATGGCTCGTTCTGGTGCAAACGTTGGTGTGAAGTCGCAGATTCACGGCGTACGCAGTCAGCCTGCGATTTCTATTTCCCTTTGAATTTGGGGGCGCGCTTTTCCATGAATGCGCGAGGACCTTCTTTTGCGTCTTCGGTCGCCATAGTGAGAGCGGCATTTTCGCGCTCGATGCGATAGCCCTCGTCCACGGGGACGGTAAGCGTCCGCAGCACGGTCTCCTTGGTTTTGCGAATCGCGATCGGGCCATTCGCGGCAATCTTGCGCGCCAGCGCCTGCGCCCGCGGGATCAGCTGGTCTTTCGCTACCACTTCATTGATGAGGCCGATGCGGTACGCCTCCTGAGCGGTCATGCGATCCCCGACCAGAAGAATCTCCATGGCTTTGCACAGCGGAATCTGGCGGGCGAGACGAACGGCGGAACCGCCGCCGGGCATGAAGCCGCGCGTGACCTCGTTGACGGCGAAGGTCGCATGTTCGGCCGCGATTCGAATGTCGGTCGCCTGCAAGAGCTCGGTTCCCAAGCCGATACTGAATCCGTTGACGGCGGCAATGATGGGCTTATAGAGCGGGAAATCGCGCAACATGACGCGCTCCCTCATCATAGGGTCGCGTAAGACGCGGCGGTCCCAGTCGTCCTGCGGCTGGCGCGCGCCACTCAGCAAAGGAATGAAAGTTCCGAGGTCAGCACCCGCGGTGAACGCCTGATCTCCGGCGCCAGTGATAATCGCCACGCGCAAGGAGTCGTCGGCCGCGTAATCCTGCCAGGCATCGGCGAGCAGGCAAAGCGCCTCGGGATTAACCGCGTTTCTGACGTGCGGCCGGTTGAAAGTGAGGTAGGCGATACCGTCGCGTTTTTCGTACAGAAGGGCAGGCTCGGGCATAGGAGGCTCCTTTGCGTTGCGATCCGCTTAGCCGCAAAGTGTCGATCGCGCCATGGAAGGTATCTCTAGAACATCGGGTCACCGGCGTCTAACCCGAGCATCATGCGCCGGACGAGCGGCGGTCCGGCTTTTCCTTGACATCGCGAGGGGTGGCGTGGTCTACCGAGGGCAGCAAGGCCGAGGCATCGGTGCGCCCACGGGCGCCGACGCCCGGACTCTGCCGCGCCGCGCGCGACCGTTCGAGCCGCACGGGAAGAGAAAAATTCGCCGCAAAAAAGGAGCGATACGATGAAAGCAGCCGTTTTTCATGGGCCCAAACAGCCCCTGACGATAGAAGAGGTCGAGATCGACAAGCCGCAGGACCGCGAAGTCCTGGTGCGAACCGTCGCCAGCGGCGTGTGTCACAGCGACCTTCATTTCGTGGACGGCTTCTACCCGTATCCGACGCCGGCGGTGCTCGGCCATGAAGCAGCCGGGATCGTCGAGGAAGTGGGCAAGGCGGTCACCTATATCAAGCCGGGCGACCACGTGATCTGCTGCCTGTCGGTCTTTTGCGGCTATTGCGACGACTGCATGTCGGGCCATCCGAATCGATGCTCGAACCGGGCGGCGACGCAGCGTCCCAAGGACGGGAAGCAGCGCCTTTCGCAAAAGGGCCAGCCGATGAAGCAGTTCGCCGATCTCTCGACTTACGCCGAGAAGATGCTGGTGCACGAGAACGCGCTGGTGAAGATCGGCAATGAAATCCCGCTCGACCGTGCGGCGCTGATCGGATGCGGGGTTACGACCGGGATGGGCGCGGTGCTGAACACGGCGCGAATCGAACCCGGGTCGACGGTGGCGGTGTTCGGATGCGGCGGCGTGGGAATCGCGGCGATCCAGGGCGCGCGGATCGCGGGCGCGCGGATGATAATCGCGGTGGATCAGTTCGAGAACAAGCTGGCAATGGCCAAGCGCTTCGGCGCGACCCATACGGTCGACGCGTCGCATACCGACGCCGTCGCGGAAATTCAGAAGCTCACGAGTCCGGCGCAGGCCGACGAGCCGGTGGTAGCGGGCCTCGGAGGCGCGGGCGGCGTCGACTACGCCTTCGAGGCGGTCGGGCTCAAGAAGCTCGCCGAGCAGTGCTTCGACAGTATCAAGCCGGGCGGAACCGCGACGATTATCGGGATGATACCGGTGGGGCAGAAGGTCGAGCTGGATGGGCCCAAGTTCCTGACGGAGCGCAAGATCCAGGGCACCAATATGGGTTCGAACCGCTTTCGCATCGACATGCCGCGCTACGTCGATTACTACCTGCAAGGGCGGCTCAACCTCGACGACATGATCAGCCGGAGGGGCAAGCTCGAGGACGTCAACGAAGCGTTCCGGGCCATGAAAGCGGGCGAGGTTGCGCGCACGGTGCTGATGTTCGAATAAGCTGCGGCGATGCGCGTAGCGCTCGGCGAGCCTAATCCTGACGCAGCTCGCAGACTCGCCTGCTCGCTAGGCGCGGCAACCGCGCTCCGCTAGCGGAAGGCGGGCGAGGTTGCGCGCACGGTGCTGGTGTTCGAGTAGGAATGCGGTTTCGGTTCGGAATGAAGCAGTGAGAATCACGCGAGGAGCGTTCAGACGATGAAAGCGGCAATATTCCACGGTCCCAATCAGCCACTGACGATCGAACAGGTCGATATCGACGATCCGCAGGAGCATGAGGTGCTGGTCAAGACGGCGGCGACCGGCGTGTGCCATAGCGATCTGCATTTCGTGGACGGCCTGTATCCGCATCCGGCGCCCGCGATCCTGGGTCACGAGGCGGCGGGCGTGGTGGAGAAGGTGGGATCGGCGGTGACATATTTGAAGCCCGGCGACCACGTGATCTCGTGCCCGTCGGTGTTCTGCGGTTATTGCGACGAGTGCATGTCGGGCCATCCGAACCGATGCTCGAACCGGCAGGCGACGCAGCGGGCGAAGACAGCCAAGCCGCGGCTATCGCAGGGGGGCAAGCCGGTGCGCCAGTTTGCGGACCTGTCGACCTATGCCGAGAAGATGCTGGTGCATGAGAACGCGCTGGTGAAGATCACCAATGCGATCCCGCTCGACCGCGCGGCGCTAATCGGGTGCGGGGTCACGACCGGAGTGGGTGCGGTGCTCAACACGGCGAAGATCGAGCCGGGATCGACGGTAGCGGTGTTCGGCTGCGGCGGCGTCGGGATCTCGGCGATCCAGGGCGCGGTGCTGGCGGGCGCGCGCAAGATAATCGCGGTCGACCAGTTCGAGAACAAGCTGGCAATGGCGAAGCGGTTCGGCGCGACCGATACGGTCGACGCGTCGCATACGGATGCGATCGAGGCGATCAAGGGAATGACGGGCGGCGCCGGCGTGGACTATTCGTTCGAGGCGGTGGGCGTCAAGAAGCTGGCGGAGCAGTGCTTCGAGTGTATCAAGCCGGGCGGAACGGCGACGATTATCGGGATGATCCCGGTCGGGCAGAAGGTCGAGCTGGACGGACCGAAGTTCCTGACGGAACGCAAAATCCAGGGCACGATGATGGGCGGGAACCGTTTCCGCATCGACATGCCGCGGTATATCGATTTCTACCTGCAGAAGCGGCTCAACCTGGACGACATGATCAGCCGGCGCGGAAGGATCGAAGACGTCAACGAGGCGTTCCGCGCGATGAAGGCGGGTGAGGTCGCGCGCACGGTGTTGACGTTCGAGTGAATCGCGCCGAAACCGCACAAGAAAGAAAAAGGGCCGGTCCCGAGAGGGGCCGGCCCTTTTGTTGCGAGGGAAAATCCGCGGGTTCAGTTGATCGGAAGGCTGCGGCGCGCGATCAGGCGGGCGGCGTCGAACTTGAACATCCGCACCGCGTTGAGGCCGAGGATCTTTGCGCGCTGGTCGTCGGTCAGATTTTGCATCTGGCGCTCGATCGACTGCGCCGAATGGGGCCACGAACCCTCGTGATGGGGATAGTCATTGGCCCACAGGAAATTGTCGACGAGGTCGTGCTTGACGGCGAGTTCGATTCCGATCGGATCGTCCTGGAATGACGCCGCGCCATGCTCGCGGAAATACTCGCTGGGCAGCTTCTTGAGCTTGGGAAACGCCCACATGTGATGCTTGCGGGCCGCCTCATCCATCGCTTCGAGCGCCCACGGCACCCAGCCGATGCCGCATTCGATGAGGGCGAAGCGAAGCTTAGGGAAGCGCTCGAAGAGGCCCGAGGCGCACATACAGGCCATCGGCTCGATGGTCGGGGAGAGCGCGTGGGCAGCGTAGTTAATGATCGCGCCGCCGTCCTTGCGCGCGGCGCGCGGGTCGCGGCCGGTCGAGATGTGGTAGGTGATGGTGATGTCGCAATCCTGAATCACGGCCCACATCGGGTCGAACATCGTCATGTTGTAGTTGGGATGGCGCGCGTCGTGGGCACCGAAGATCGGCTTGCACGGCAGGGCGAGGCCGCGGAAGCCCATTTTAGCGACGCGTTTGATTTCGGCGATCGCGAGGTCGATGTCGGCGGTCATGATCGCGGCCATCGGCGACATGAAATCGTTGTATGGCCCGTAGGTCTCCCAGGCCCAATCGTTCCACACGCGGCATTGCGCGGCGCCGAACTTCGCGTCCTGCGTCGCCCACATCGAGAGGCCCTTGTTGGGGAAGACGATCTCGGCGTCGACGCCGTCGCGGCGATGGTCCTTCTGGCGACCGACCATCTCGAAGCCGGACTTGTTGCGCAGGTTGTCTTCGCCCTGGAGGTGGCTATCGAGCAGGCGCGAGCGCTGCATCCCTTCGGCGATCACCCACTTGACGCCGTTTTCGTCGACTTCGATTCGGGGCAGGCGCTTGCGATACTCGTCGGGAAGATTCTGCCAGAGGCCGGTCGGCTCGTTGGCGTGGCAGTCGGCCGAGACCATTACGTACTTGTTGGGATCTTCCGGGCGCGCGGTGCGCTTCCACCCCGTGTGGCCTGGGGTTTCGAGCCGCCAGCGATTAGGCTCGTCAATCTGAACGTTGGTTTCCTCGATCATCGGGTCCCTCCGTCGTCAGCGGATCTTCAATCGTAGGATCCAGCTTGATGTGCTTGGTCAAGGGTATTGCGGCCCCACGCTTTTGTCCAGCGAGGATCAATTGGCGGCAGCGCGGGTCGTGGTCTGACGGCGCGCGAGAAGCTTTTCGATGTCAAATTTGAAGATCCGGGCGGCGTTCAGTCCGAGTATCTTCGCGCGCTGCGCGCCGGTCAGACTGCCCATCTCGCGCTCAATCGCTTCGGCCGAATGCGGCCAGGTGCCCTCGGCATGAGGGAAGTCGTTGGCCCACATGAAGTTGTCGACGACAGGTTCCACTTGACGGCGAGGTCGAGACCGGCTGGGTCCTCCTAAAAACTGGCGGCGCCGTTGCTGCGGAAGTAGCCGACTGTGCTGTTTAAGCGAGACTCTGACCGCCGTCGGCCAGGATCATCTCGCCGGTTACATAAGAGGCGAGCGGCGAGGCGAGGAAGAGCGCGACTCCGCCCATCTCCTCGGGCGTGCCCCATCGATGGAGCGGGATCTCCGCGACCGAGTCCTGGTAGCGGCGGGGATGATTCCACGTAACCTTGGTCATCTTGGTGGCGACTAGTCCCGGAGCGACGCCGTTTACGCGGATACCGTCGCGCGCCCAGGCCTCGGCGAGCGTTCGCGTGAGCGCGAGCACGCCGCCCTTGCTGGCACTGTACGCGGGGTTTCCCTTGGTCGAGCGAAAACAAGCGCCCGAACCGACGATAATTATCGAGCCGCCGGTGGCCGCGAGCATGTCGTGGAATTTGACGCAGCAGCTCATCACGCTCGTCAGGTTCACGTCGACTACGCGGCGGAACCCGGCCATCTCGAATTCGCCCTGCGAATAGATGACCGCACCCTGGGACAGCACCAGAACGTCAAGGCGGTCGAAGGGCGGGCGCAAGGCTTTGACTGCATTGTCGTCGGTGACGTCCCAGTGGAAATAGGTGAGGCCCGAGAAATCCGAGCCGTCGTCGTCCTTATAATCGGCAGCTGTGGGCCGGGTGCCGCAGACGAAGACCGCGGCTCCGTGGTCGCGGAAGGCGCGGGCGATACCGTTGCCGATGCCGCTCGAGCCGCCGACGACGAATACGGTGCGGTTGCTGAAATCGATCTCGTTCATGGTTGGTAATTCAGCGCGTAAACGCAGCGGGGCCTGCGTCAGATGAGCCGCATCTCCTTCATCACGCCGCGCAGCTTTTCGGCGGGCGCCGGCGACATCGGGATCAGCGGCATCCGCAGCTCGTTGGCGCATTTGCCCATCAAGGCGCAGGCCTGCTTGACTGGAATCGGATTGGTTTCGAGGAACAGCGCGCGCATCAGCGGCAACATCCCGAAATGGATCTGGCGCGCTCGCACAAAGTCACCGTTCAGGGCTGCGGCCGCCAAGTCGTGCATCTCGCGCGGCATCACGTTGGTGATGGTCGCGATGACGCCCTTGGCTCCGAGCGCCATCAAGGGCAGCGTAGCGGAGTCGTCGCCCGAAAGAATCGTAAGACGGTCGCCGCAGAGGCGCAGGATATCCGAGACCTGGTCCATCGAGCCCGAGGCTTCCTTGATCCCGACGACCTGCTTGATGTCGCACATGCGGGCGAAGGTTTCGGGCAGGATATTCGAGGCGGTGCGGCCCGGGATGTTGTAGACGATGAGCGGCAGGTCGACGTTTGCCGCGATCATTTTGTAGTGCTTATAAATTCCTTCCTGGGTCGGCTTGTTGTAGTAGGGCGAGATCAGCAATGCGCCGTCGGCACGAACTTCGCGCGCGTAGGCGGTCAGGCGAATCGCCTCGGCCGTGCAGTTCGACCCGGTGCCGGCGATCACCGGCACGCGCCGGCGCGCCTGTTCCACCACCAGTTTGATGACCTGGTCGTGTTCGGCATGCGAGAGGGTGGCGGATTCACCGGTCGAGCCGCAGGCGACGAGACCGTCGACGCCGGACTGAATCTGCCATTCGACGAGTTCACGCAGGGCGGGTTCGTCGACTTCGCCGTCGCGAAACGGCGTGATTAGAGCCGAAAGGGCACCGTTGAACATTGGCTATGACCTCCCGCCAGCGGCCACGAGTTCGCGGTCGCCGACTTCGACCTCGCCTCTGAAGACCTCGACTGCCTCGCCCGTCATGAAGACGTGATTGGCGCCGACGCCGCGGTCGCGCCATTCGATCTCGAGATTGCCGCCGCGAAGCTCGACCGTCGCGCGCCGATCCGCGCGCCCGGTCAGTACTGCGGCCACCAGTGCGGCGCAGGCGCCGGTGCCGCAGGCGAGCGTCTCGCCCGAGCCGCGCTCCCACACACGCATCCGGAGCCGGTTGCGAGCGAGCGGCAAGATGAATTCGGTGTTGACGCGGCGGGGAAAGAACGGATGGTGCTCGAATGGGCGGCCGAGCCGCGCGAATTCCCCATCGTCGAGCCGGAAGATACCGTCGTCGTCAACGAAGACCACGCAGTGCGGATTTCCCATCGAGAGGGCGGTGACCTTCCAGACCCGGCCGTCCACTTCGAGCGCGTGATCGACTACGCGGCCGTCGTGATCCGCGGGAATCTGGCGTCCCTCGAGGATCGGCTCGCCCATATCGACGGTCGCGGCAATGACGCGCCCGTCCGCGAGGGAGAGTTCGATGGTCTTGATGCCGCAGTCGGTTTCGACGGCGACGGGATTTTTGCGGCCGCCGGAAATTTCATGGTAAAGGCGCGCGACGCAGCGGATCCCGTTGCCGCACATTTCACCGCGGCTGCCGTCGGCGTTGTACATTTCCATCCGCACGTCGGCGATCGCAGACGGGCAAAGCATGATCAAGCCGTCGCCGCCGACACCGAAGCGACGGTCCGACAAGCGCTGCGCGAGCGAAGCTGGATCTGCCGGAAGCAAGCGGTCCGCGACAACGTAGATATAGTCGTTGCCGCATCCGTGCATCTTGACGAATGGCAGCTTACGCATCGGGGCCGCCCTTGAGCGTCACGATTTTCTCGCCGCGGATGATATCCTCGAAGGTCTCGCGTTCGCGCACGACATGATATTCCGCGCCGTTGACGATCACCTCGGCCGCGCGCGGACGGCTGTTGTAATTCGAGGCCATCACGAACCCGTAAGCCCCGGCGCTCATCAGGGCGAGCAGATCGCCGCGCTGCACCTGAGGCAGATCGCGTTCGCGCGCGAAAAAGTCTCCGCTCTCGCATACCGGGCCGACGACGTCCGCGGTAACGGTCGGGGCGCCGCTGCGCCGCAGCACCGGACGAATTTCGTGAAAGGCCTCGTACAGCACCGGCCGGATCAGGTCGTTCATCGCGCCGTCGACCACGACGAAACGTTTGACGTCGGTCTCCTTGACGTAAAGCACGCGGGTCACGAGGATTCCGGCGTTGCCGACCAGCACTCTTCCGGGCTCGATGATGAACTTGAGTCCGATCGAGCGCAGCGGCCCGAGGAGCGCCGCGGCGTATTCGGAGGGAGGAGGCGGTTCCTCCTGGTAGGGGATGCCGAGACCGCCGCCCAAATCGAGGTACTTTAGGCCAATCCCGTCGGCGCGCAGGCCGCTGACCATTTTGGCGACCTTTTGCGCCGCCTCGATAAACGGCCCGGTCTCGGTGATTTGCGATCCGATATGCGTACTGAGGCCGGCCAGTTCGAGATTAGGCAGTGTGCCCGCCTCGGCGTAATACTCGCCGACTTGCGCAAAAGGCACTCCGAACTTGCTGTCGCGATGGCCG
>DASPQS010000242.1:0-5672 GCA_035624865.1 Binataceae bacterium (SeqCode)
TCTGTCCCTCCCAAAAAGAATAAGAGCGCGGCTTTTCCAAACATCCCCACTTGGGGGCTCACTTCGGAAAACTCCTTGATAAATTCGGTCCCCGATCTCCCGAACTGAAAAAGTGTGTGGGCAATCAATAGTATCAGTGGAGCAGATAATGCGATGCCGACGGCCTTCTCTTGCCTTTTGTTGAGCTTTGTCATCGTAGGATTTAGTTTAAGGAAGCTGGCCTGGGTTGTTGTAGCAACTAGCGAGTTGCCCACCGAAATCGCGCCGTTATAGATCCGTCCCTGGGCATAGGGCATGGAAAGAGCCTCCCCGGTCGCTCCGACCTTTTGACTGTAGCCGTAGCCGCCGATATCCGATGCGACATTACTCCGGGTCCGCGGTGAGGCCTTCCGCCAGGGGAATGCCGAAGGCGCTCTTGCCGAGGAATTCGAGGGTCTCGTCGCTGTCGAAGGGATGATAGAGCCCGGCGCGAACGTCGCGAAAGTAGCGCTCGAGGGGAAGGCGCCTGAAATAGGAAGAACCGCCGACGGCGCGGAGCGCGAGATCCACGACCTTCACCGAATTTTCGATCGCGATCATGCGTGCTGCGACCGCCTTGCGCGACCAGCTTCGCGGGTCGTCGCGGTCAACTTCGGCCGCGGCTTTCCACATCACGGCGCGCGCGCCCTCGATCAGCATGTCCATCTCGCCGACCTTGTTGTAGACGGCCGGCAGATGGCTCATCGGGTGCGGCAGCGGGAAGCGCGCGCGATCGCGCATGAAATTGACGGTGAAATCGCGCGCGGCGAGGGCGATGCCGATATAGGGAGCGCCGATAGTGAACGGAGCCTTGGCGAAGACCTTGGTAACGCGGCCGCTTCTGGAGACGGGACGCTGCAAGACCACCCCCGATTCGGGGACGAAGGCGTCCTTCAGCTCGGAGCTGCGGGACTCGGTCGCCCGCATCCCCATCGTGTGCCAGTCATCCTTGAATACCAAGCCGGGAGTTTCGCGCGGAGGGACGAAGCACGTGATGATCGTTGGGCCATGGGGAGCGTCCTCCCAGAGCGCCTCGAAGAAGAAGTAATCCAGCGCGATGCTCTGGGTGCCAAAGATCTTGCGGCCATTAACCACCCAGCCGCCGTCGCCGCGGCGCGCGGTCGTGCGCGGGCGGAGGTTGATTACGGCGTTGTCGGGCTCGGAGCCGGAACCACCGCAGATCAGCCGTCCGCTCGCGATCTGGCGCAGTTTTTCTTCCACGTTGGGCGCCTTGAACTTGCGCCAGAGATCGATAAGCAGGCCGAGCACGTTGAAGTGCATGTTGATCGCGAGCGCGGTCGCGCCACATCCCTGAGCAAGGCGTTCCTGGGCCTTGATCCGCTCGAGCATGTTCGCTCCGAGTCCGCCCAGGCTTTCGGGAATCGTCATGATGCTGTAGCCGGTCTCGCGCAGGCGGGCATAGTTCTCGTAGGGGAACGATTCTTCTTCGTCATGTTGCGCCGCGCGCTGAGCGAAGTCGTCGGCCAGTCCCGCCGCAAGATCGATAAAGCGCTGTTCGCGCTCGGTATTAAGCTGGTTCATGGCGCTGCTCCTTGTTGCCCGATGTCCATCGCGTCGCGCCGGATCCTGCCTTTAGAGCGAGGCGTAGACCGCGTCGATCAATACGGCGGCGCGCGGATCGATCAGCATGCCCGATCCCATCTGGTTCATCGCATAGCCGAAGCCGATCTTGGTATCGGGGTCGGCAAACCCGATCGAGCCGCCTGCCCCCGGATGGCCGAACGAGCGTGGATTTGGACCTATTTGCGAACCCGGCAGGGACATCATGAAGCCCAGGCTGAAGCGCGTGGTAAAACCGAGTACCGCGTCCTTTCCATTGGATTGCTCGGTATAGCAGCGGGGCAGGGCGGCAGTATTGAGGACCCGCACGCCGTCGACCTCGCCGCCGCGGGCAAGCGCGCCATAGACGCGGGCGAGTGCGCGCGCGTTGGCGTGGCCGTTGGCGCCGGGAATCTCGGCGGCGCGCCATGCGCGCGAATTTGTCGTAGTCGTGAGCAAAGTATTAGGCGGATTGGTCAAGGCCTTGGCCGATACGGACTCGGGGTCCTTGACCATCTCGGCCATCGGGTTCGGTTGACCCGGGGCCGGCGGCGGCGCGGGGAAAATCTCGGCGACGCGCGGATCGAGCGAGGCGTCGAAGCCGATAAAGGCGTCCATACCGAGTGGCCCGGCGATCTCGTCGCGGAAATAGGTGCCGAGGCTCTTGCCGGTGATGCGGCGCACCACTTCGCCGACGAGCCAGCCGAAGGTGATTGCGTGATAGCCGTGCCTCGTGCCGGGCTTCCACCAGGGTTCCTGACGGGCCAATTCGCGCGTGACCAGCTCCCAGTTGAAGATGTCCTCATTTTTGAGGGGAGCGCGGATGGCGGCGAGTCCAGCCTTATGACTCAGCAGGTAGCTGACCGGTATGTCAGCTTTGCCGCCCTGGGCGAATTCGGGCCAGTACTTCGAGACCGGCGCGTCGAGGTCCAAGCGGCCCTCACCGGCCAGCTTGTGCGCGCATATGGCAGTGAGGCCCTTGGTGGTCGACCAGACGTTGACGATCATGTCGCGCTGCCAGGGCTTAGTCCGGGCGAGGTCGAGGTGACCGCCCCAGAGGTCGACGACTGGGCGGCCGTCGAGGGTTACGGCGACGGTCGCTCCGACTTCGCCGCGCTGATCGAAGTTCTCGGCAAAAGCTCGTTGCACCCGCTCGAAGCGCGGATCGCATTGTCCTTGAATGATAGGGTTTACAGCCATGATCGACTCCTCTTCGGGCTTATTGCGGCAAAGTCCCGAGCGCCTCTGGGCGGGCCCTCGAACGCCCGTGCTTCAGGCCATATAGCACTGATTTGAGAATTTGGCGCATGCTGGCAGAGAATAAGCGCAGTCGGGCCGATTGCGCCATAGTGGGCGCGATCGTTCGATCTGCAAGATAATGACGAGGTCAGCAGCATGCGTGTTTTCGTGACGGGAGCCACGGGCTTCATTGGCTCAGCGATCGTGCGTGAGTTACTTGCATCGGGGCACGAGGTGCTCGGCCTGGCGCGCAGCGACGCCGCCGCCGACACGTTGGCGCGGATGGGAGTAAAGGCGCATCAGGGCGAGCTGTCGGACACCGATAGCCTCGTCGGAGGCGCCCGGGCCTGCGAGGGCGTAATCCACACGGCCTTCATCCACGACTTCTCCGCCTATGAGGCCGCCGCCGAGACTGACCGGCGAGCGGTGGAGGCGATGGCCGGCGCGCTGGAGGGGTCGGGTAAGCCATTCGTCTTAACATCCGGAAGCGCGCTGCTTGCGCCCGGACGCATCGGCACGGAAGAAGACGCGCCTGCGGCCGGGACCGCGGCGTACCCGCGCGCCGCGTCGGAGGCGACGGTGCTGGCATCCGCCGGTCGCGGCGTGCGCGGCAGCGTGGTACGGCTGCCGCCGTCGGTGCACGGCGACGGCGATCACGGCTTCGCTGCGGGCTTCGCTTCGGTTCTCATCGGCGTCGCGCGTGAAAAGCGCGTTTCGGCGTATGTCGGTGACGGGCTCAACCGCTGGCCCGCGGTGCATCGGCTCGATGCTGCCCATCTCTACAGGCTGGCGCTGGAAAAGGGTTCCGCGGGAGCCAGGTATCACGCGGTCGCCGACGAGGGCGTGGCGGTTCGAGATATCGCTGAGGTAATCGGCCTACGCCTGAACGTGCCGGTCGTCGCCAAGTCGCGCGAGGAGGCAGCCGACCATTTTGGTTGGCTCGCGCGCTTCATGGGGATGGACTGCCCGGCTTCAAGCGCGCAGACGCGGGAACGGCTGGGATGGCGCCCGGTTCATCCTGGACTTATTCGCGATCTCGAGCGGGTGCGTTCTTTCGAAACCTGAACGGACCGCATACCTGCGGTGCCTTTGTCGCCGAAGGATTTGCGATCAGGGGAATTCTGAGTAAGTTTCGTCGAGGCGCGCCGAGGGCAAACCGGGCTGCCGCGCATGTGTGCCGAAGATCGGCGGTAGCGGCCCGTGCGCAAGGAAAACCCGATGAATAATTCAGTGCTTTTGCCGACGACCGTGGTTGGCAGTTATCCGCAGCCCGACTGGCTGATCGATCGTGAGGACCTGCGCAAACGGGCGCCGGCGCGGGTACGGGCCCGCGAAATGTGGCGAATCCCCGGGCCCTACCTGGAGGCTGCGCAGGACGACGCGACGATCGTCGCGATCCGCGAGATGGAGCGCGCCGGCGTCGATATCATATCGGACGGGGAAATAAGACGAGAAAGCTATTCCAACCGGTTCGCCAACGCGCTTGGCGGAGTTGATAAGGAGCGCCCGGGAAGCGGACTGACGCGCCGCGGCACGCCCGACATTGTTCCGCTCGTAAACGGTCCGATCCGGCGCGAGGGGCCGATCGAGGTGCGCGACCTGACGTTTTTGCGGGCGAACACCGATCGCAAGGTGAAGATCACGCTGCCGGGCCCGTTCACGATGACCCATCAGGCGCAGAACTCCTATTACCCTGACGAAGAATCACTCGCGATGGCCTATGCCGAAGCGGTGAATGCGGAGATCAAGGATCTGTTCGCGGCCGGCGCCGACGTCGTACAAATCGACGAGCCTTATATGGAGGCGTGGGCGGACAAGGCGCGGCAGTACGCCGTCAAGGCGCTCAACCGCGCGCTCGAAGGGGTCGACGGGACGACAGTGGTTCATCTGTGCTTCGGCTATGGCCATTACCTCAAGAAGAAGACCTCGGGGTATCATTTTCTCGCCGAACTCGAACATTGCGTGACCAAACAAGTATCGATCGAGGCGGCTCAGCCGAAGCTCGATCTCGCGGTGCTGAAGGAACTCCCGTCGAAAACGATAATGCTGGGCGTGCTCGACCTGGGTGATTCGACGGTGGAGAGTGCCGAGACCGTCGCGGACCGGATTCGCGCTGCCCTCAAGGTAATTCCACCCGATCGCCTTGTGATCGCCCCGGATTGCGGGATGAAGTATCTGACCCGCGAGGTTGCTTTTGGCAAGCTCAAGGCGATGGTCGAAGGAGCGCGAATCGTTCGCGCCGAACTCGGGTAGCGCGAAGATGGCGGTTGTCACATGCATCACCGGCAAGTAAAGCAACGCCGCGTGAGTTTCAGGAGGCGGTAAATGGCGGAAGCCAAGCCGAGGCATCTGCTCGACGGTTACAAGGTTCTCGATTTCACCCATTTTGTCGCGGGCCCGACGGCTACGCGGATGATGGCCGGAATGGGCGCCGAAGTGGTTAAAGTCGAACTGGCGCCGCATGGAGACCAGGCACGTACGGTCGCGTTTCTGCGCGACAAGCGGAGCGCCTATTTCATCCAGCAAAATCGCGGCAAGCAGGGCCTGTGCGTCGACATGCGCAACCCGGCGGGGCTGGCGCTGATCAAGGAACTCCTGCCCAAGTTCGACGTAATGGTGGAAAACTTCGCACCCGGCATTATCGGGAGCATGGGTCTCGATTACGTCACGGTCAAGGCGCTCAATCCCGGTATCGTGATGTGCTCGATCTCGACATTCGGGCAGACCGGGCCGCTGGCCAAGGATACGGGGTTCGATTTTATCGGACAGGCCTATGCGGGAATCACATCGCTGATCGGCGAGGAGAACGGACCGCCCTATGTGCCGATGGTGGCAATCGGGGACGTGCTGACGGG
>DASPQS010000243.1:0-2404 GCA_035624865.1 Binataceae bacterium (SeqCode)
GAGGTCGATATTTGCGCGATGAACGGTGCCATGGCTGTCGAAGGTGTTGCCGAGATAGGTCTCGCCCTGTTCCCTGAGCGCCTCAGCAAACATCTCATCGTTGCTTTTTTCCAGTTCAGCGAAAATCGCCGGATCGGCTACCCCCGACCGTCGCAGTTGATCCGCGATCGTGGCGCGCTCCACGTCGGCCGGGTCGCGTTCGCTCAACAGGTCATCGAAACCGACAACCGCCACGCCGTAATCCTTAAGCGCCTGCACCAGCCGCGCGTGTACGCTCCGGGCCCATGGCCAACGGCCAAATTCCGCAATACTCCGATCATCGATTGCGGCGATCGCCACCAGCCCCGTCGGTGGCGGCGGCGTGTGCGCGTACAGCATGAGATCCGACGCAATGAGTTCCAGATGTTGCAGCGGCCCTTGAGGCATACGATTGACAAGCGTCACCACCACCACGGCGACGAGGCCGATTGAAATAGTAATCATCGCGCGCCAGCGCGGAATATTCGCCTTGGTCGGCATCGCTCGGGACCGCACCAGAGCTTAGCGTGCTGCTTTGACCTTCGCTAATCGCCCGCACGGTCACAGTTGCGCGATTAGAACCGGCTGCTGCAAGATTGGCGGCCCGATCGTTTACTGGGAAGAGCTGGCCGGAGACCGGGAAATGGGATCGGAAGCGCCCGAAGATCCACTCGCGGCCATCGCTGCAGCCACTCCGCCTCCGATACCCGCGATCCCGAGTGCGCCCATCGCCGCGATAGCGCTGGCGCTCATGCCGGTCGTTGCTCCGCTTGACGCGGTGGCGGAAGCCGGCGCCAGGCCGCAAGGGACAACGGTCCTTTGACCCGCGCGCACTTCCACCGGCCCTGCGGCGGGATTGCCCGAATTCGTTACTGTCGCCCTGCCATTGTAAACCGACACGTCAGTGAATTCTCGGCAGTCTGCGTAGCCTTGGCGGGTCGTACCTTTCCGGTACGCGGTATCGTAAGTGGTGCCCCGGGCGACCGCGTTGGGTGTGCGGATTTCGAAGTTGGGCGGCGCGCCAGAGGTCGAGTGGATCCGCAAACGCACCAATCCTCCGAGTAGACTGACCTTGGTGCTGGCGCGGGAGCCGGTCGGGCCCAGCATGTTTTCAGTCAAATCGAGAGTGCTCGATTCGGTCAGCTGCAATTGGCTATTGTCGGAAAGCGTGAGCGTGACACGGGCGTCAGCCCCGGTCGCGATTCGGTCGCCGACCTGAACCCGCTCACCATACCTGACCGGCATTCGGCTTCCTCCACGCGTCACGGTAACAACGCCGCTGACGGCTGTGACGGTGCCGAACGGTATTTCCGCGAGCACCCTGCCGCCGATTACAATCGCACCAACAAGAGCAAAGATCGTTGTCAGAGAGTATCGGTGCAGCATCGCTACGCCCCCGGGAAACCAGGTCTTCCTGGAAGATTTGGTCAACTTTCGCAACTCAATCGAAGGTCATCACCACCCTTACGGAAAGCTGCAAATCGTTGTCAAAGAAACGGGCGATCTCCGCGGAAAATAGTTGTGCACAACGCCGGCTCGGAGAGTTCAGGCGACCCGCGCGAGTGCGTGCTCCAACTCACGCAGATTGCCGCACGGGACTAGTTCGTCGACCTCGCGGGCGTACTGTCCGATCACACTGTCCCCCGTATTCCAACGTTCCGGCGGCTCTGGGTTGAGCCACCATATTCCACGGCAGCGCCGGCCAATCTCACGCAAGAGGTCGACTCGCGGCGGGCGGCGATTATTTCGGCCGTCACCAAGGATCACGACCAAGGTCGCGCGGTTTAGCAACGCCGCTCGACGCTCCCAGATCTCGCCGAGCACATGGCCGAAGTCCGAGCGTGCGTGAAGATCGATGACCGGCGTCATCACCAGATGACCCCGCTCGAAGCCCGCCTCGGCAATCCGGTCCACGTAAACGAAACTCCACACCCGGCGAAAACACTCGCTCACTCCTGCGGCCAGATCGAGCATCAAAGTCGAGGCGTACCTGACTGACCCCGAGATATCGGTGAGAAGCAGTAAATCGACATGCCGCGGGCGCCGGGCTCGGAAGCGCAGGTCCGCCAATTTGCCGCCGCGCTGGATTCCGGCCCGAATCGTCCGTCGAAAATCGATCCGGCCCGACCGCGCCATTCGGAGCCGGCGCGAGAGGCGGACGCGCAAGCGGCGCTTGAGCATCGCGAGCGTGTCTCTGGCAACGTGGTACTCCAGATCCGAGTAGTCGGCGAACGGAATTCCCGCGATCCGGTGGATAAGCGCGTCCCGTCCGAATCTGCTCCCTGCCAATGCGTCTCCCACCACCTCCGCCTCCGCAGCGCCGCCCTCCTGCGCGGCGGGCTCGGCGCCCTCGGGCGCCGAGCCCGTCGCGCATGCCGCCCCCTCC
>DASPQS010000244.1:0-5027 GCA_035624865.1 Binataceae bacterium (SeqCode)
GGGACGGTTCCCGATACACTCGAGCGTCAGCGTCTGCGTTACCTGCGGCAGATGCAGGATATCGTCGTAGGTCAGGGCGAGGGGCTTATCGACCAGGCCGTGAATCTTGAGCGTCCATTTGGCGGCGTCCACCGTCGGAACCCGGCCGTAGGAAGTAACGTAGAAATCCTTGTTGGGCGTGGGGCCGCCGAAATTTCCCGGCGGCGTAGCGCCATCTGCGCGGCCGATCCGCGCGGCCATCGGGAGGCCGGCGACGGCAAGCGCTGTTCCGGTGATCCTCATGAACTTGCGGCGAGTCATTTCAGCGCTCCTTCGCGTTTATCATAGTCGCTTAGACGCAGCTTGTGCACGGAGTTATTCATTTCGATTATTACGAAAGTTACATTTGTCGGATTCGACCTTTTCCGACGGCGGGTTGTGTTGCGCGCGGATTCGCCGCAATTTAATGACCGTGTGCCCATCGAACAGAACGACAAAACCGACACGAAACGGCCTGCGGCTCGCGGCGGTTCTAAGCGCCCTCATCCTGGTAACCGCTAGCCGGCTGACGGCTCCGCGCGCGGGCGACGCGCCGGCGGCGCTGCACGGCCCCTTTTTCCTGCCCAGCGGCGACGCCGCGAAGATCGTGACCGTTACCCGCACCGGCGAGGCCGAAGCCGGAGTCACGATGCTAACCGAGCCGGTCGCCGACAAGGAGACCGGACCGCGCCAGACCGTCAGGAAGTTCGGCGAGACTTATGCCTTCAGTCCCGCTTTTGTCGCCGTCCATCGCGACGTGCCGACTCAGATCGAATTCTGGAACCTTCAGCCCGATGATGAGCACGACTTCGCGTTGCTCGGGCCGGACCTCAAGGTGCTGATGTACGTCAAGCTGCCGCCGCTCGAAAAAACGTCGTACATCTTCAGCTTTCACCGCGAGGGATTGGTCGAGTTCAAATGCCTGCGCCATCAGCCCGAGATGAGCGGGCAGATCCTGGTGCTGCCGCCGGCGGGCAAATCCCGCTAGCGCCGCCGGCTCAGAACAGCGCGACCGGATTCGCCGGCGATCCCGTGCCCCGCTCGAGCACCAGCGGCAGCAGGCTGAACATAAAGGCGTAGCGGCCGTCGCGAGCGCACTTCTCGGCCAGCGCCTCGAGGTCGGCGTTGTCGATCAGATGCACTCCCATCATCACGAGCGTCCCCGTGTGGATCGGCATCCGCAGCGGCGCTTCGTAAGCGGTCGGCAACACGTCGCTCACGGCGTCCGATCCCAGTACCGCGATCTTCCGCTCGTGCAGCCACTTGAGGCACGAGGCGTGCAGGCCGGGCATCGCACTGCCGGCGATCGCCGCGACTCCCTTGGTCCGCCGCAACTTGAAGCGCCCCGTGCGCAGCAACATCACATCGCCTTCGCCGACCTGCACGCGATGGTCGCGTTCGGCGGCCTCGAGGTCCTCGGGGAAAATCGCTTCGCCGGGTTCGATCCATTCGGTCTTGCGGATTTTCGGGATGTCGATCAGGACCCCGCGGCTGATTATGCCCGTGCGCGCAACGTCGACCGCGCACTTATGCGCGCCCTGGAAGTCCACTTCCGACAGCTCGAAGCCGTTGTACATCTGGCCCCGCCAGAAATGATGACACAGCGCGTCCAGATGGGTGGTTGCCAGGCCGTGCGGCTCGATCGCGAAATAGTCGGCGCACCCCGACGATCCCAGCGGATGCCCGGTCTGGCCCGACCGGATCATCAGATGGGTAACCGGCGTTGGATTGTCCCGGGCCGGGCGCGTTGCCAGAGGGAGCGAGAGCGAAACCGCTTCGCCGCTCGTGACCAGCTTCGCCGCAGCCGCGCGTTTTTCGTTCGTGATGTAATTGAGCGCGCCGCGCTGGTCGTCTCTGCCCCAGCGGCCCCAGTTGCTCACGCTCTCGAGTAGTTCGGCGATTTGAGCGGTGGTGTAGGTCGTAGCCATCGATACCGCACCTCGCGCACAGTATTGGCGTCAAGCTCTAGCACCTTTGGCGCGAAACAGTATGGCCTGCAACGAATCAGTTTTCCGCGTCGTCGGAATCGTCGAGGTCAGGTTCTCCCGCGTCGCGATCGTCGCCGTGCTCGCCCGCGCCGTACTCGGAATCCGCCGGCTCGGGCTCGTCGATCGCGCGGTCGTCCGCGTGTTCTCCCGCGTCTCGCGGAGACAACGGCGGCGCCGTCTCTGCCGTCATTTCGGCCAGCCGGCGCGCCACGATGATGAAGGCCGAATGCGCGACCATCCGATGCACCGGGCGCACGCTCATTCCCTTGACGTGCCAGTTGCGCAGCAGCGTCTCGAAACTTTCGATCTCGCCGAAACCGGCGTGACGCTGCAGCGCCTCGACCGTATCCTTGAGCTGGATCGCGGTCGGCACGTACGCGACAAAGACGCCGCCGGGACGCAGCGCCCGCGCCACCACTTCGAGCGCGCGGCCTGGTTCGGGCAGGTCGAGGAAGAGGCGATCGGCATCGGTCTCGTCAAAGCCTTCGTAAAGGTCGCGCAGCTTCAACTCCCAGTTCGGGGCGTCGCCGAAAAACGTCGCGACGTTACGCCGCGCGCGCGCCGCGAAATCCTCGCGCAGTTCGTAGGAAATCACGCGTCCCTGCGGCCCCACCGCACGCAGCAGCGCAATCGTAAAGGCGCCGGCGCCAACGCCGCCCTCGATCACGGTCGCGCCCGGATAGACGTCACCCCAGATGAGCAGCGGCCCGGTGTCCTTGGGATAAATCACCTGCGCGGCGCGCGGCAGATGAGGAATCAGGTCGGCGTAGGTCGGACGCAGCACGATGAAGGTCTCGCCCGAACCCAGCCTGACGCGCGACCCTTCCGCGAGCCCGTAAAGGCTTTCCGCCTGCACGTCCCCTCGAATCGTGATCTTCTGTCCGCGCCGCAGAATCTTGAGATAGCGGCGGCCCTTACGATCGATGAACAGTACGGCGTCGTTTTCTTTGAGCGGATGCTTCAATGTGGTTAACGCTTAAACGTTGCCGCTCACCTGCGCAACCGCCGCGCAATCGATCCGAAGTGGCCGCCATCTATGGATTTCGCCCGCACCTATTGACTCTGCCGGCTGGCGGCGTTTACGCTTAAGCAGAGACCCGGCAATTGCGATTCATCCGATGCGTGCATCAGGCTGAGCAGTGGCCGGGTAATTTTTTGTGGCGTGACTGGAGTATAATCGGAGCGTAGGCGCGGCGGCTTCGCGCCGCGGCAAAGGCTAAAGGCAATCTCAAGATGGCTGAGAAAAAGGCAAAGACGGCGGAAAAAGGCGGTGGTCAGGTCCAGCGAAAGCATCTGTGCCCAAGTTGCGGCGCGGAGAGCAAAATTACGCTCTTCGCCGGTTATGGACGCCGTGGCTTCTACGCGGTGTGCGAAAAGAACTGCGGCTATATCGGGCGCACCCATTGACGGAGGCAGGCAGAGCTATGGCACGTGTCCGCAAGACGAGGTCCTCCAAGCGCGATACTTACGCCGGGTTCGGCGACGCACCCGAAGAGTCCGACGAAGATGCGGATCTGCCCAAGGACGAAGCCGGCAGACGCAAGATCAAACGTCAATACCAGGATCTGTTGGGCATCCGCATCGAGAAGCTCAAGGGCCGCATCCTGAACCGCGAGCGCATCAACAAGACCATCGAGGGCATCTACTTCATCTGCTGCAAATGCATGAAGGTCTGCCATTCGCTCGACGAAGGCCTCCAGGAAGATCCCAACAATCAGAACAACCTGTGCGCCAAATGTGCTAAGGCGCGGCCGGCCGCGGCCTAGCCTGCTCACTGGCCGTGCACACGCCTGCCCGGCGCGGGCCCGCTGGCGGAGACCATTGGCGAAGTGTGTGGATAGCCGCCACTGACAGCATGGCATCGCTCGCCCCGCTCCGCTTTC
Organism: Binataceae bacterium (SeqCode); assembly: GCA_035624865.1. Taxonomy (GTDB): domain Bacteria; phylum Desulfobacterota; class Binatia; order Binatales; family Binataceae; genus JASHZA01. Next base: position 3,890 of record DASPQS010000244.1, read on the forward strand.
CTTCGCGGATACGAACCGCTAATTGTCATCGGGACGGGGTCGATTTCTGATCGATCTCTGCTGGAGGCGTGGATGGGGCTGATTGGTATCTTTTCGCATCGAATCGGCGCCCGGGAGAGTTGGAAAGGTCAATGGCACTACAGCTAATCCGGCCCGACATCAACATCGACTTCGTCGGCAAGCGCTTCTTTTTCGTCGCACTCTCGACCGCGATCAATCTCGCGGCCATCCTTCTGCTGATCTTCGTCGGCCTCAATTACGGCGTCGACTTCGCCGGCGGCAGCGTGGTCCAGGTAAAGTTCGATCAACCCACCTCGGCCGCGCGGATTCGTCAGGCGCTCGCACCGCTTGACCTCGGCGAAGTCACGGTGCAGGAATTCGGCGCGACCAACTTGAACCAGTACCTCGCACGCTTCGAGAAAGTCCGCAACATCGGCAGCCTCGGCAAACGGCTCGAGGGAGCGCTCGACCAAAGCTACGGCCCGAGCAACAAGGCGCAGGTCCTGCGGGTCGAGACCGTCGGCGCCAAGGTGGGCCGCGACCTGCGCGTCGACGGCTTTCTCGCCGTCGCCTTCGCCACCGTCTTCATGGGCATCTACATCGCGCTTCAGTTCCGCGGCGTCAGTTGGAGTTTCGGCGCCGGCGCCGTAATCGCGCTGATCCACGACGTGCTGGTGGTCACCGGCGCGCTCGTGCTCTCGCGTCTGGAGTTCGACCTGACCACGCTCGCGGCGGTGCTCACGGTCATCGGCTATTCGGTCCACGACACCATCATCGTCTCGGACCGCATTCGCGAAGATGCGGCCAAGCGCCGGCGCGAGCCGCTCGAGTCGATCATGAACCGCGCGATCAATGAGACCCTCTCGCGCACCATCCTGACCTCGGGTACCGCCCTCACCGTGCTGCTCTCCCTGCTGTTGCTGGGCGGGCCAATCCTGAGGCCTGCGGCCTTTACGCTCTTTATCGGGATAATCACAGGAACCTACTCGTCGATTTACATCGCCGGTCCGGTGGTGCTCTTCTGGGAAGGCGGCCGCGGCGCCCGGAGCGCCCCTGCGCGAGCGGCCTGAGTTCGCGTTCACCGCCGCGACGGTCAGCCCATAGTTCACGTCGCCCAGGTTTACATCGCCGCAGTTCA
>DASPQS010000245.1:0-3665 GCA_035624865.1 Binataceae bacterium (SeqCode)
GCCGGACTGCCCATCAGCTCCGCGCAGCGCTTGTTGGCGAACTGAATAACCCCGGACCGGGGATCCATCAGCAGAATGCCGACGTCGAGATCGTCGAGAAATTCCTCCGTCAACGGGATAGTCGATAGACCTTTGGCCACCCGCCGCCGCCTCCTTTCATGTTTTTATTTCTGTACCGAACCGATCTACATTCGGATTGATCCATCACAACTTTCGCAATTGCGAGAGACTATAGGTATCGCGGCACTCGCAGGTCGCGCAAAGGCGGCCGCCGGGCAGCGGCAACTGTCGGATTCTGTACAATTTGACGCCAATTGACTTAAACACTCCTTATTGCGGAAGCCCGATACTCGCCCAGCTTTACACCACGCTGGGGATCGCCTCCTTCTCGCTCGTCGACGAAATCGGACACCGAAACCATCATCAGGGCGGATGCCGAACTCGGCTTCGTGTCCCTGCGGAAGGCACGGAAACTCCGGGGCAATCATCCTTTCCGCGAAGGATAGGACGCAGCTCGCATCAAGGATTCTCTGCCCACAGTCTACACGCGTCGTGCGCGCATTTCGGCGCAGCGGCTCCTCGATCGGCGCCGAGGCCTGGGTTCTCACGCGAACAAAAGCAAGAGCCTGGAGATCAGGCCGTTTTGATGGGTATTCGCCTGCTAGGAGGGCAAGGATGGGGTTTCTATTCGGAAAAGAAAAAGTTGACCTGCTCACGGAAATGCACCTGGCATTCTTTGAACGGACACCGGACGCGATACTCGTCATCGGCGAGAACGCCACGTTCGTGGAATGCAATGCCGCTGCGGCCAAGATGTTCGCGGCATCCGACAAGCAGACCATTCTCAACACACATCCCGGCGCTTTGTCTCCCGAGACCCAGCCCGATGGCATGGGGTCCAAGGAGAAGGCTGACGGCCTGATCGAGCTGGCCTTTCGGCAGGGATACAATCGTTTCGAATGGGTCCATCGCCGTCTCAACGGGGAGGATTTCCCCGTCACGGTCACCCTGTTTCCAACGACGGTCCGGGGCAAGAACTACATCTTCGTAAACCTGTCCGATTTTTCCGATATGAAGGCGCGTGAACGACGCGCCGCCGCATTGCATGATGCCACCGTGCGGTACGACACCTCCGTGAGCGGCTTGCTGAATGGCGTGGCCTCGTCCGCGGGCGACATGAAGGGAATGGCGCACGACATGGCGGGCGACGCCGAAGAAACCATGACCCAGGCGGATGCGACCACGTCTGCCAGCGATCTCGCCACCGCCCGCGTCCAGTCTGTCGCCAGCGCGGCGGAAGAGTTGTCCGCCTCGATTCGCGAGATATCCCAACAGGTCAATCAATCGGCGGATATCGCGCGAAACGCTTCCGATGAAGCCAGCCGCACCAGTGCGACGATGCAGGGTTTGGCCGCCAGTTCCGCCAAGATCGGGGAAGTCGTCAAGCTGATCAATGATATCGCCAGTCAGACAAACCTGCTGGCCCTGAACGCCACCATCGAGGCGGCACGGGCGGGCGATGCGGGCAGAGGGTTCGCCGTCGTCGCGGCCGAGGTGAAAAATCTTGCCAACCAGACCTCCCGCGCCACCGACGAGATTTCGGCCCAGGTTGCGGATGTCCAGCAGGCGAGTCACCAAACCACGGCCGCCATTGGTTCCATCGTCAAGCGAATCGAGGACATCAACGCCATTGCGTCGGCAATTGCCGCTTCAGTCGAGGAGCAGTCGTCGGCTACCGCCGAGATCGCCCGCAATGTTCAGGCAGCGGCCGACGCAACCCAGCAAGTGACAAGCCGCATTTCCAACGTCAATTCGTCGGCTCGGCGAACCGGCACGATGGCGACGAAAGTCCAATCATCGACCGAGGAACTATCGGGGCGCGTCATAGAACTGAGAGCGTTGACGGATGGCTTCTTAAAGCAAGTTCAGTCATTATAAAAGCTTCGCTGTCGGGTACGGGTCTGATCTCTGATCCATGACGTGGTGTCTCTCGGCGCCGAAAGCCTCATCGGCCCGGCGGACACTATGCACGCGGCAGCTTCGCATCGACCCCGATTTCCGACGCTTCCGCTGGTTGCGCCCTAACCCTTTCATTGCGCCCTAACCCTTGCGCGCGAAGGCGCGCACCTTGTCTTCATCGAGCTCGATGCCGAGGCCGGGACCGTCGGGGACCTCGACCTCGAATTCCTCGAAACGAAGCGGCCGGGTCACCAGATCGTTGACGAGAATGCGCGGCCCGAAATGCTCGGTCCCCCATTCCAGCTTGGGCAGGGTGGAGAACACGGCAAGATGCGCGGCCGCGCCGATGCTGCTTTCGAGCAGGCAACCCCCATAGAGCTCCAGTCCGTTTGCCGCGGCCACGCCGGCGGCGATCTTCATCTCGAGCAGGCCGCCGCTCTTGACGAGCTTGAGCGAGTAGACGCTGCCACACCCCATCGCCCCGGCGCGCGCAATCTCCTCCTTGGTGAACGCGGCTTCATCGATCAGCAGCGGGATCGGGCTTCGCGCCGCAACGCGGGCCATCGCGTCGAGCTGACGCGCCGCCACCGGCTGCTCCACCAGCGCGACCCCCAGCTCGTGCAAAGCCGGCATGAAGCGGATACACTCGGCCTCGCTCCAACCCTGATTGACGTCGACGATGAGTTTTACGTCGTCGCCCAATCCCTTCCGCAGGGCTTGCAGACGTTTCAGATCATCCTGGGGTCGGTTGAATCCGAACTTGATCTTGAAGTCGCGATGCTCCCTGCATCGAAGCTTCTCGTGTGCCTCCTCCAGTTCCTGGCCGCTGTCGCCGGAGGCCAGCGCCCAGATCACGCCGATGCGTCGGCGGACCAGGCCGCCGAGCAGCGCCGTCGCGGGCAAGTCCAGGCTCTTGCCCACCGCGTCGAACAGGGCAGTCTCGACCGCCGCCTTCGCCGCGTAGTTGCGGGTTGCCGCGCGACCCATGAGGTACGCATTCGCCTCGAAATTCAGGGCGGGCTGACCCAGCAGGGCCGGCGCCAGATAGGATTCGACGGCGGCCGCGATCGATTCGACGCTCTCCTCAGCCCATCGGGGGCCGCCCAGCGTGGACGCCTCGCCAATTCCGCACACGCCGTTGTCCAGCAGCACGCGCACCAGCACATAGCCCTGGTGCGTCACCTCGGTGTTCGAGAGCCGATGACGGCGAAAGGTCGGCATCTCCAGAATCGTCGCCGTGATGCCGCGGATCGCGGTATCTGCGGAACGGAGTCTCGGAAGGATTTCGGTCTTGGAAAGCTGTTGGTTGGAAAGCTCTTGGAGGGCTGGCGTCATCGACTTGCTCATCTGATTGCGGGACCGCCGCACGCGCGGCGGTCCCTGCGTGGTTCATTCGGCGGCGATCTGCGCCGCAGGCGCGGCCCTCTTCAGCCTGAAGTCAAACTGCATGACCAGGTCGGTATCGGCGTTCGCAGGCGCCTTGTTCAGCTTGCCGATCAAGCTCTCCTTCACCGCAAAGACCGAGTCGGAATCGAGGTACTTGGTGTCGGCGTCGTAGATTTGCGAGATCAGTGACTGATAGCCGTCCTTGAACAGCAGGAAGTGGATGTGGCCGGGCCGCCAGGGATGATGGCCCATGTAGTTCAGGACCTCGCCGGCGGCGCCGTCATAGGGGATCGGGTAGGGCTCGGGCCGCAGGGCGACGA
>DASPQS010000246.1:0-9661 GCA_035624865.1 Binataceae bacterium (SeqCode)
GCGCGTGCCACCGCAGCCCGCCTCGGCCATCGCAACGTTCTCTTCGCGCGCGCCGACTGCGCGTCGGCCCTCCCGCTCCGTCCGCAGTCTGTCGGCTACGTGATGCTCGACGCGCCCTGCACGGGGCTTGGCACCCTGCGCGAGCATCCGGAGATCCGATGGCGGCTTCAGCCGGACGACTTCGCCCGGATGGCAGCGCTACAGTCGCGAATGCTCGAGAACGCTGCCGCGCTCGTTCGCCCCGCCGGCGCCCTCGTCTACGCCGTATGCAGCCTCGCGCCGCACGAGGGGCCGGACGTAATCCGCAATTTTCTCGCCCGCCATCGCGATTTCGAAATCGATCCGAATCCGCCCGAATCGATCGGCGAAATTCTCGACCGCGACGGCTTCATGCGAACGCGTCCCGACCGCGGCGGCCTCGACGGCTTCTTTGCCGCCCGCCTCATCCGCCGCTTTGACATCCCCGCCACCGCGCGCTAGCTGTCGGTCCGATTCGCGAGGAGGTCTTGCCCATGCAAAAAGTCGACGTTGGCGCGGTCCAGCTCGAGTACGAGATCCACGGTTCGGGTGATCCGGTCATGCTCATCCACGGCAGCGTCGTCGCCGACGCGTACTCGCCGCTGCTTCCTGAACCCGCTCTCGCGAATTACAAATTGATTCGCTATCGCCGCCGCGGCTTCGGCCGCAGCACCCACACCGACCCGCCCGTCAGCCTCCACCAGCAGGCCGAGGATTGCGTCACCCTGATGCGCCGGTTGGGCGTCGCCCGCGCCCACCTCGCCGGCCATTCCTACGGCGGCGCCGTCGCGCTCCAGTTCGCGCTCGATTACCCCGCGATGGCCGCCTCGCTCGCGCTGCTCGAGCCCGCCCTGATCGGACAAATCCCCAACTCCGCCGCCTTCATGGAGGGGATGGCCCCGGTCGTCAAGCGCTACACCGACGGCGACAAGCGCGGCGCCCTCGACGACTTCATGATCATCGTCGCCGGGCCGGATTCCCGCCGCATTCTCGACAGCGTGCCCGGCGCCTACGAGATGGCGCTCGCCGATATCGACAACTTCTTCCGGGTCGAGATGCCCGCGCTCGGCGAATGGCGCTTTACGCGCGACGACGCGGCCCGCATCAAACAGCCGATACTCGCGATTCTCGGCGCCGACAGCGCGCCGGTCTTCCACGAAATTCATAAGCTGGTGCAGTCGTGGTTTCCGCGCGCCCGGCCGATCGCCATCCCCGGCGCCAACCATATGTTGCAGATGGTAAAGGCGCGCCCGGTCGCCGAAGCGCTCGCCGGCTTCTTCAGGCAAAACCCGCTCTAGTCATTGCGGCGAAGTGGCTTTCGCGCGCCTCGCCACTTTGCGCGAGAGTCGCAGGGGGTGAGTTATCGTCAGCAGCGATGGACGTGTACGATGATGGCCATGAAATCTTACGCCAACGTCACAGGGCTCCTCTTTGGGCTGGCGATACTGGCCGGATGCGCTTCAACCAGTGTTACCCAGCAGACACCGATGACCGACATTGGGCTCGCCCGCCCGAATCAGATCTGGGTGTACGACTTCGTAGCCGCGCCCTCTGATATGCCCGCCGATTCATCGCTGGCTGGACAGGTCGGCGCGCCGAGTACCCCGCCCACGCCCGAGGAGATTGAAACCGGCCGCAAGTACGGCGCGATGATCACTCAGCAGTTGGTCAAAGATATCCAGAATATGGGCATGCCCGCGATTGAAGCCGGCCCGGGGTCGTCGCCGCAGGTCGGTGACGGCGTAATTCGCGGATATATCGTTTCCACCGAGGGCGGCGGTGCCGGAGGCATGGTCAAGCGCTTCGTCGTTGGATTCGGCGCCGGAACAACTGAGATGGATACGGTAGTCGAGGGATATGCGGTGACCCCTCACGGTCTGCGAAAGCTTGGTTCGGGGACTCTTACCTCGTCAGGAAACAAATCGCCCGGATTGATAGTACCCGCCGCAGTGGCGATCGCCGCCGCGAATCCCGTGGGTCTGATCGTCGTTGGCGGCGCGAAGATCGTTGGAGCTGCGAGCGGCAGGACTGGGCTGGAAGGCCGCGCGAAGGCAACCGCCGACGAGATTGCCGCTCAACTCAAGATCAGGTTCCAGGACCGGGGCTGGATTCCTCAAGACTAGCCGAGTCAGCTAGCGGAGCGGGGCCTCCGCGCGTAGCGAGCAAGCGATATCGCTGACGCGGCTCGCAGACTCGCCCGCTCGGCTTCGCCAGCGAAGCCTGATGGAGCTGCGTTAACATAAAGCTAGCCGAGCGCGAAGGCGCGAGGCAGGTGAGGGTCGACGCGAGCATCGCGAGCGTCACGTCAGGTTCGTCCGGATCGCCGCTTCCACTGCCAAAAACCCCCTTCCCCCATGTTCGCCCTTCTGCGACCCTTGATATTCGAGAAGGCGCAGGTCCGATGCCGCAGCCACACGTCTTATTCAGACTCCCCAGCGACTTCGACATCCTGGTGAGGGTCCTGCTCTATGCGGCCGGCACTGCCCTGTCCGCCCTCGGAGGCTTTCACGGCTATCGCGGCTACCGCCGCTTCCGCGGACTTCCCTTCGCAAACGAACAGGCCAAGGCCGACCAAATCCGCGATGAGTTCGTTTTCGGCGACGACCTCGACCAGATGTACGACGAGAACCCCGCAAAACTCGACGGCGACGGGTCCTACCGGCGCGCCCTCGCCGGCCAGGCCAAATCCGAACCGGCCGCAACGCCTCAGGAACTTATCGGCAGAGAATCGCCGTTGCGGCACGAATAGCTGGAATACAATCCTCTACCTCACGCCGCGCCCAGGATTCTCACATCCATCGGCGCCTCTTTCCCGCGCAGCGTCAGCGTCCGCTTCCCCAGATTCGGAAAACGGTCGCCCACCTTGGCGTATACGCCTTCGCTCAGCAGTATCTCGCCCGCCGCCGCGCTCGACGCCATCCGCGACGCGGTATTAACTGTGTCGCCCAGGGCAGTGAAGTCGACCACTTCGGTGCCGACGTTGCCTACGTATGTCATCCCCGAGTTGATCGCCCCTCCGATCGCCAGCCACGGCTCTCCCGATCCCCCGTAGCCCACTGCCTCCAGCAAGGCCGCTGCCGCTTCGACCGCCCGCCGATGGTATTCCGGGCCGCAGATCCCGCGGATAAAGAGCGCCATCACCTCGTCGCCGATCAGCTTGTCGATAATCGCATCGTGACGGATCAGCACTTCGGTCGCGGTGCTGTAGAAGCGGTTGAGCAACGCCGCATACTCGCTCGGCCCGAGCTTCTCACCAATAGCAGTGGATCCCCGCACATCGGCGAAGAGCACCGCGATATCTGCCTCTGCCCCGCCCGGGGGCAGGTTCTCACATCACGCCACGCATACGTTGGGATTTTTCCGCGACGGCGTGAACCCGAACAGTCTTACGAGCTTCCCGCCAATCCCGCCGAACGGATTATGGCAGACCTTGCACCGCGGCGGGCCGGGCAGGTAGCGGAAGAGCTTATGCATGATGCGCAGGGGCGGATGCCCTTCGCTCAGCATCTGCGCCCACTTTTCGGGACCGCTTGGTTCCATACTCGCCCTCCCTGCCCGCCGTTCGACGCCGCGGGACAGATGCCCTTGTGACGCGTAGTTCTACGGCCGCTTCGGAACTCTAGCAGGACGCCCCCCAACATCGAAGCTCGGCTCCGCCAGGGGGATCTCGCCGGTCTGATGGACCGAATCATGGAGAAAGCCGCATAATTGAACTCATGGGCCGTTACTCAATTTCAAGACGGAAGCGGACATTCCCAGTAACAGCGCTCCGATGAACGCGGCCCGATCATGACCAACCGCTCCACAACGTTTGACAATCATTCACAATCAAAATCGCTGCGCTCGTCCGCCTTTTCACTCGAAGCCGCAGAAAAGTGGGCTCTGGAACGGTCCGAGAACTTGCCGGATGAATTATTCCGGCTCACGGCCATCTGGTACATCAACTTCGTGCGGCAGCCGGTACCCGGAGAGAGAAAGACCCGTTACACTGCGAAGCTCGCTCAAGCACAGAACTACGGGATTGCCATGGGTCTCAGCCCCAATTTGCCGGAGCCGAACGCCAATCTGGTAGGCGAAGATGGTAGGCAGGTTTTGAAGAATGGGATGTGGGGGGACGAGATCGAGCGAACCGCTTTGGTAGATCTGGTCATCAGCTATGTTTCACGCCCGGCTGACCAACAAATAAGGCTTGAGGGCTCACAGCACGCCAAATACTCAGCGAGATCCACGATATTCGCCGATGAGGTCGCAAGCGTACTCCAAACCAGAGGTTCAAAATATTTCAAAGGCAACAAGCCCCGCGTGCTCGTGATCGGAGCTACCGCAGGCATCATTAGAGCCCTGCTGAATCGGGGTTTCGAGGTCTCTGCTACCGATCTGGCACCGGAGATTGCCGGCCACGAACTGGGAGGAGTGAAAATACAGAGCGGAGAAGGTGCCAACGAGCGGCTCATCGCTGAGGCGGACCTGGCTGTAGTTACCGGCATGACCTTGCCGAACGGCAGCCTGCCGAGCATCGTTGAACAAGCCGCAAAATGTAATACCTCGATCCTGATATGGGCTATAACCGGTCGCAACTTCGGTGACTACTATACCCAGTACGGTGTCGATACCGTAATATCCGATCCCTCCCCATTTCTGCATTTGCCCGGCGCCGCAACAATCGCGATCTGGCGCAAGAAAGCCTGACGCTGTTTTCGGTAGCAGCATTGTGACTCGGGACCACTGAGCATAGCCATCTTGTATCAGGTGAACCTGAGCAAGCCGAGCGGGCACAAAAGCGTTCTGTGGAAAACGCGTTGTGTGCTATAGCCAGGCTCATGAGCGGAGCACTGGAAGGCATCCGAATTATCGATTGGACCATCTGGCAGCAGGGCCCCGTCGCCACCACGATGCTGGCCGATATGGGTGCCGAGGTCATTAAAATCGAGGAACGCGGCAAGGGGGATCCGGGGCGCGCAGTAATGTCGATGGGAGGCGCCTCGGCATCGGCCAATAGCAGCACGAATTACTATTTCGAAGCCAACAACCGGCACAAGCACAGTATTACGCTTGATTTGCGCAAGCCCGAAGCGCGCGAAATCGTGTACAAGCTTGCCGAAAAAAGCGATGTCTTCGTGCAGAACTTTCGCAAGGGGGTGGCTGAACGGCTGGGGCTCGGCTACCGCGATCTGCGCGTGCGCAATCCGAAGATCATTTATGCGAATTCGAGCGGTTATGGACCCCATGGTCCGGACAGCGGCGAGCCCTCCTTCGATTATATGGCGCAGGCTCGTTCCGGGTTCATGAATATCGCCTGTCTGCGCACCGATGAGCCCATTTATTCGACCGGCGGCGTCGCCGATCAGATGGGGGCAATCATGCTCGCTTATGGGGTGATGACCGCCCTTGTTGCGCGCGAGCGGCGGGGAATCGGGCAGGAACTGCACGCCTCGCATCTCGGTTCGATGATGGCGCTGCAGGGCCTCAACGTCTCGATGCGCGCGATTCTTGGCAAGGAGATGCCGCGTGCGCCACGTGACGATGCCTACAATCCGTTATGGAACCATTACCGCTGCGCGGACGGCTTGTGGCTCTGCCTGGGCATGTTCCCGGCCGATCGCTATTGGAAGGATTTCTGCCGTGCCCTCGGTATTCCCGAATTAGTTGATGATCCGCGCTTCAGTGATGTGCGAGCCCGTACCCAAAATCATCGCGAACTGGTCGCGCTTCTGGACCAGATATTCTTAAGCAAAACGCGCCCGCAATGGCTGAAAATCCTCAAGCAAGGCGGTGACTTCATCTACACCATCGTCAACAAGATCTCGGACCTGCCTGATGATCCACAGGTGATTGCCAATGGGTATGTGGTTGATTATCAGCACCCGACTATCGGCGACACCCGCGTGCTTGGTGTGCCGGTGATTCTGAATGAAACTCCAGGCAACCCGCGCGGCCGCGCCCCAGAGCTGGGCGAGCATACGGAAGCTATCCTTACAGGCTTGCTCGCTTATACCTTGGACGATGTTGCAAGATTGCGCGAAGCCGAAGTGATTTAGTTGGCGACTCGGCGCATGAGCCTCCGCTGACCGCTCAAGGCCTGGCGCGAAAGACAGTCTGGTGGGAGAAGGCGCCATGCTGGCGGCGGTAACCTTGGAAGATCGCGCACCCGCCCGAGTAAACGCAATCGTGCAATCGGTGGATGTTACTTGACACGCTATCGTTGCAAGAATGGCAAAGCGACGGATGAGCACCGCCGCTTCCGGAGTAGTCTTGAATGCTGCCAAGCTGATCGGCAAGCCCGACCGCGGCCTTAGGCGTTTTCAGCAGCTGTTATGGTCCTCGGCGCTCTATCGGCGAGGTTACCCGCTCGCAGCGGCATTAACGCGGCCCTTCCGCCGTCTAGAACTCGCGACCATCTTCCGGCAGGACCTGACCGGTCCGGTTGAATTGTTCGACGCCAACATCGACGTTGATATTGGTCTGGCTTCGGCGCAGGAAGTTGAGCGGGCCGCCGAAACCCTGCATGGTCGAGTTCCGGACCGCCGCGCGATATTTCGATGGCGGCTCGAGGACGGATGTATATGCTTTGTCGCGCGCGTAGGCTCCGCCATTGTTGGCTATACATGGGCTCGACTCCGTCCCGGTCCCGACGACGGTGACATGCTCGCGCTGGCCGATCACGAAGCCTTCGATTTCGACCTCTATGTCGATCCGAAGTGGCGCGGCCACAGGATTCAAACCGCGCTCGGTTCGCGCAAGCGCCTGTTCTGCAAACAGCAGGGGTACATCGCCATCTACAGCAAGACGAGCGTGATGAATCGCAAATCGCTCAAGGGGATGAGGCGCAGCCCCTGGAAGCCGACCGGCGTTGTGCTGCGTGTGCGTGGCAGCAAACGAGGCGGCTGGCCGATCTTGACCTTATGGGGCTCCGCCCATCCGCTGACTCGCCTGCGAGCCCCCGACTCGAGTTGACGTCGCGCATCGAACCACCAGCACCGTGCGCTGAGCATCGACTGGTGGCGGCAACGTTAGAGTCACCCTTGGACGCGGCGCCTGCGATCGGTTAACGAACCGCGGCAAGTATGTTGAGGCAACGCGCGATGTTCGCCTGCTCAGTCGGATCTTGCTGGCATTCCGCTCGGGGCTTGAGGTTGGTGCCTCGCGCGAGGCCAGGATCCTCGTGCTGCGCCAGCGCACTGAAATCCGCTTCTACTCAACCCGATTGAGCACCAGCACTGGTATCTGACGCTTCGTCTTTTTTTGATAGTCGGCAAAGAAAGACATCTGCTTGGCCATCTGGTCGAATAGCCGCTGGCGCTCTTTGCCTGACGTGACAACAGCCTTTGCCTTGAACTTCTCGGCGCCGACTTCGACGGTGATAACTGGATTCGCCACCAGGTTGTGATACCACGGCGGGTTATGCGGATTGCCGCCGTAAGACGCGATTATCACGATCGCACCGCCGTCGCGCGTGTAGCAGACCGGCCGCGTGAGAGTTCGTCCCGTCTTGGCGCCGGTCATCGTCATCAGCAGCACCGGCATGCCTTCGAACATCCCGCCGACCTTTCCCTGGTTCGCGCGGAACTCTTTGATCACGCGCTGGTTGACTTCATCGATCGCCTTCGGGTCATTGGCCAGCCGTTCCGCCTCGCGCAGTCTCTCTTCTTCAATTTTTGACATGGCGCAGCTCCGTTGTTTGGCAGGGTCAAGCGAACGTTTCTGTGTGAGCCCCTTATCGCCGCTAGCGGAGCGCGGCTGCCGCGCGTAGCGAGCAGGCGAGTCCGCGAGCTGCGTCAAGATTAGGCTAGCGGCGCGAGCAACGCGAGCGTCAAATGGGGGTCGACGCAAGCATCGCAACGCGCTTTCCGTTTGCGAACACCCGCTGGCAGAGGGAAAATCCTGAGTTCAACCCTTGTCCACCAATCGCGGAACCATCCAGGAGACAACATCATGCCTGAGGAACCAACCGGTGCCGGAACTTCGAGGTCCGAGGAGCTTCTCGAGCGGCGGCTCGAACAGCTTGAGCGCGAAAATCGATGGTGGCGAGGCGGCTTGATCGCTGCCCTCATTCTCATCGCCCTTATGATTCTCGCGGGAGGCCGCCACCGCCGTCATATCGACGTAACGGTCACCGTCCCGCCGTGGGCTTTGAGAAGGCCTTACTGGGGTTACGGTCCCGGCCCATATCCTCCGCCGCCGCCCGGATGGGGAGGCGGCGAGCGTCCCGGCCCTGGGATGATGATGCCCGGTGGAGGCCCCAACCCGCCCGCGCCTCCACCACGCTAGCGGATCGCGCTAGCGGAGCGCGGTTGCCGCGCGGAGCGAGCAGGCGAGTCTGCGAGCTGCGTTAAGAATAAAGTTGCCGCGCGGAGCGAGCAGGCGAGTCTCAATCTTTAACGTCTTTAACGCGGCTCGCAGACTCGCCCGCTCGGCTTCGCCAAGCAAAGCCCGCGTCAAGATAAACTGACGGAGCGCGATGTCCTGCTCGCCGAGTTTCCAACGAAAAAGGCGGGACCGTTATGATCACGGTCCCGCCCGCTGAATTAACTCCTCCTGCGAATCAACGCCCGCCCGCCGCCGCGCTCGCCATCGGCGACGTTCCGTGCTGGATATGCGGCAGCACTTCGTTGGCGAAGAGCTTCATGCTGCGTTCAGCCACCTCCAGCGGCATCCCGCCGTACTTGAAGATCCCGACGAACTCCGCCGCGTCCATCTCGCGCGCGATCGCACGCAGGGTCTCGACGCATCGCTCGGGCGATCCGTAGCACTGGGTCTTGCTGAACATATCGCGGAAGGCCTGTGGTTGGTTCTTGCCCGCCTCGGCCATCTGCACGTGATATTCGTAGCCTTTGACCGCCCGAAAATGCTCCGGCTCGTCGTATTCATAATGATGGATGGCGGTATCGGCGTAGTTCGGCATCCAGGTCATCGCCCCTTTCTCCGCCTCGCGATCCGACTCCGCGCAGTAGATAAAGGCGACCACGATCGGCTTCTTCACCGGCTGGCCGAACTTCGTGCATGACTCGGTAAAATGCTCGTAATCCTTCCGATGCTCCGCCCAGGGCTTCTGCGGGATCACCAGCATTCCCATCCCCTGCTTGGCCATGATATCGCCGGTCTCCGGCGATACGATCGCGCCGTAGAAGCGGTCGGTCAGGTTCCGGCGCCGGGGTTGCGGCCGGATACTCATCTCGGGGATCTGGTTGAATTTGCCGGAGTAGGAGAAGCGCTGCTGGGTCAGCGCCAGACGGACGATCTCGGCAGCCTCCACGAAACGCTCACGCGATTCGCTCATCGAGACGCGAAAGCCGTTGTATTCGATCCGACCGGAGCCGCGGCCGAAGCCAAGCGTGATTTCCCGGTCGCCGGCATAAATATCGAGCATCGCGATCTGCTCAGCCACCCGCACCGGATCGTGCCACGGCAATACCACCACCATCGTGCCCAGCCCGACCCGCGTGGTGCGTCCCGCCATATAGGTCAGGAACTGGATCACGTCCGGAATCATCGTGTAGGGCGAAAAATGGTGCTCGACCGCCCAGATCGAATCGAAGCCCAGGGGCTCGACCATATCGGCCAGCCGCAGGTCCTCACGATAGATCTCGTAATCAGGCTTTTCAGAGCGAAAGAAGTTCTGACAGAAGAACGAGGCCCCAACTTT
>DASPQS010000247.1:0-2513 GCA_035624865.1 Binataceae bacterium (SeqCode)
TGAAAAGCCTGATTGTAGGTACTTGCCAACTCGCCGTACTGGTGAAGCCCCCGCTCCTTTAGCGCCAGGAGCCTCGGCGCAAAGACCAGCATCGGAGCGCTGAGAATTGCGACCAGTATGACGAACGCCGCCAGGTAGCTCCACTGATACTCCTGGAGCGTTTCCCCCTCGAAGAGAATTCTAGTCGCGATCGTGGCGGAAGTGACCGAGCTAATCGCGAAGAGGATGATGCCGAAGGGAGGGAGCGCCCGGCCGAGGAATCCAAGTCCCCCCGCGCGATCCGGATGAGTCGGCGTCAGCGCGAGGTCGAGTTTGGAAATTTTCCGTAGAGCTCCGGCCCAGATTCCCAACCGATAGATCCAGCGAAGCATCAAGAACTGAAAAATCGGCAGAGCCACCAGCGCATACCAATATCCGGCGAGTGATAAGCCTTTGTAAGTTCCGGGGCGGATCCAGGTGCTGCCGCTCTCATATGGTGCTACGAGAATGACCAGAGTGCTGGCCACGTAGACCAGGCCGATGCAAATAATCTCGGCCAGCCGGGAATCGCGCCGTTTCAATGCCTCAACGAAAATCTGATTGAAACTCGCGTAATCCTTTTCCCTAACCAGATGCGTCGAGAGAAAGCGCCCCGCGGCTTCGCGCAGGCCACGGCCGATTGGGATCTCGGCTAACACCAGGACCGGCACGGCGACCAAGAGCCTGACCTGGGTGCCGATGTCATAAAAGAACGGGATCTTTGCGCCGCGTACGGCAAAACCTCCGAGCAGCGACAGCGCCAAAAGGGGAGCCCAGCATATTGCGGTAAGCATTGCGGCGCTTCGGATTGAGCTAGCACCAAGTTCCGGATGAGTCAGGCGAAGACGCCTCAGAATCGCGGCACCCGGGCCTCCCTCGGTCAGGAGAGCGGCAGTTGTTCCCGGGTCGGTCGCGGATGCTGACCTTGGTTGTTCCACATCCAACTCAAAGCGGACGCCTAGAGGTGTGCAGTGAGCCTGGCGATGGACGGCATCATGGCGGGATCGACCCATTCGCCGGTGATGAATTCGGGGTAAATCGCGAGCCGCTGATTCAGGCGAAAGCCGGCGCGAGCGCATCTTTGCGCCAACGCCTCGAGATGCGGCCAGGGCGCCTCGGGGTTGACGTAATCCTTGCTGAGCGGCGAAATCCCACCCCAGTCATTGATGCCGGCGTCGAGGAAGAGTTCGATTTCGTGCGGCGACAGATTGGGCGGCGCCTGCACGTTCATCATAGGACCGAGCACGAGGCGCGCCGTCGCGATCGCGCGTGCCATTTCGAGCGCGTTCGGCTCGGGCGCGTCGGCCATCGGGATTTCCGGCTTGGCTCGGAAATTCTGGATGATGACCTCCTGGATATGGCCGTAGCGTTCATGCGAATCGCGAATCGCGATGAGGCTTTGCGCGCGCTCGGCGGGAGTGTCGCCGATGCCGAGCAGGATTCCGGTGGTGAAAGGGATTTTGAGTTCGCCGGCCTGGTCGATCATGCGCATCCGCACGGCCGGGTCCTTGTCGGGCGCCCATTGATGAACGCCGCCGCGCTGCCGCAGGCGGGGCGAGATGCTCTCGAGCATCAGGCCCATACTGGCGTTGAGCGGACGCAGAGTGCGCATCTCGTCGCGGGTCATGATGCCGGCGTTGGTATGCGGCAGCAGGCCCTCGTCGAGGGCGGTTTGGCAGGCGCGGGCGACGTATTCGATAGTGCTCCGGGCGCCGAGCGACGCCAGGGTTGCGCGATATTCCTTGAAAGCGAGTTCGGGCTTGTCGCCGAGGCACATCAGCGCCTCCTTGCAGCCGAGCTCGCGTCCGCGGCGGGACCATTGAGCGATTTCGGGCAGGGTCATCGTCCAGGCGCCGGGATCGCCGGGGTCCTTGCGGAAGGTGCAATAGGTGCAGCGGTCGCGGCAGAGGTTGGTGACGGGGAGGAAGACCTTGCGCGAATAGGTGACGTCGCGGCCCTTGCCGCGGTCGCGGATCGCGCCGGCGGCGGCGAGGAGGTGGTCGAGGTCGGCGTCGGGGCATTCGATGAGCGCTATGGCGTCGGCCTCGGAGAGGCGGGCGCCGGCGAAGGCGCGGTCGAGGATTTCCCTCGGCATTCCGTGCCGACGGTGCACTTCGAGCTCGCGTTGCCCGGGTGTCCCACTATGCGCGTCGCGATCCATGCTTGATTTGCCCCGCCGGCGCAGCTGCGAAGGCAGTTTACGCCATCGTGCCCGTTATAGGCCATGAGATCGGCGGAGGCAAACCTCTCGCTGCGTCATCGGGGCGGGGCAATCACGGTGAGCGTGATCGAACGCGCTTCGCCGTCCACAAATGCGAGCATTTTGCCGTCGGGCGACCAGCTCATGGAGACAAGACCTTGCGCGCGGCCGCTGGCGAGTACAAAGGCCGCGTGCGTCGCATAAGAATACTCGATCAGCTCGCGTAGCGGCCCGGCGGCGCCGGAAATCGCGGTATCGATCACGCCGTCGTCCGAGGCGGTCGAAAACACCATCG
>DASPQS010000248.1:0-3730 GCA_035624865.1 Binataceae bacterium (SeqCode)
CGCGTCAGCCGCTCGCGCAATCGCCGCCGGTCGACCTCGAGCTGAGTCTCGCCGGGCCCGCGCGTCCCGATCCGCCCGCCCGACGCACCTCCGCCTCCTGCCTGGCGCGATAGATGTGCCCATTGCCGGGTCAGGCGCGGCTGCAGATAGCTCAACTGCGCGATCTCGACCTGTAGCTTACCCTCCAGCGTCCGCGCGCGCTGAGCGAAAATGTCCAGGATTAGCTGACTGCGGTCGACGACCCGAAGCTTCAGTTCGTTCTCCAGATTCCGCGCCTGCGCCGGGCTCAGCGCGTCGTCGAATATCGCTAGCGTCGCCCCGCGTTGATTCGCCAGGTCCCGCACCTCGACCGTCTTCCCGCGCCCGATAAATGTGCGGGGATCGACGGATTTGAGCTTTTGCTGGATCTGGCCGGCGACTTCGGCTCCGGCGCTCTGAGCGAGATCACCTAGTTCGGCCAGCGAATCTTCGGTGGCGATTCCGTTCGCGGTTCCGGTCTCGACTCCCACCAGGATCGCGCGTTCGGCGTTCTCGAAGGACGAGATTGGCGTTAGACCCAGAAGGCAATCCTCCTTGCCAAAGTTCCCTTACTTTAGCAAAAGTGCAAACTTCAGACTAAGCGCAACTGGGGCGAAAGGTTCGACACCGATGCACTATGACCCGAGGCGAAACGACCACCATCTCCCGCACGATCCCTTTACTTCGCTCGTGGTCCCCCGATGCATCGGATGGATTTCGACCATCGGCCGCAGCGGCGTCCTGAACCTCGCGCCCTACAGCTTCTTCAACGCGATCGCCGCCCAGCCCCCGTTTGTGATGTTTGCCAGCGCTACCCTCAAGGATTCGCAGCACAACGCCGAGGAGACCGGCGAGTTCGTTCACAGCATCGCGACCTATGAACTCCGCAACGAAATGAACATCACCTCCGCCGGCGTCGATCCCGGCGTCAGCGAACCCGAACTGGCGAAGCTCGAAATGGCGCCGTCGCTCGCGGTCAAGCCACCTCGCGTCAAAAATTCGCCGATCGCGCTCGAATGCAAGTACGTGCAGACCGTCAAGCTGCCCGGCCCCGGCGGCAAGCCGCATTCATTCTCTGTCGTCATCGGCGAGGTCGTCAGCATCTATATCGACGACGCGATACTTGTTAACGGCCTGGTCGATGTTGCGAAGGTGCAGCCGATCGCGCGCCTCGGCTACCTCGATCAATACGCCGTCGTCACGGCCGAGACGATCTTCAAAATGAAGCGCCCGGCCTGAGTAGCGGCCGGGCTAGCGCAACTGCACCGAGTTCGGCGCGATCAGTTGCTCGATTTCGGCGATGAATGCTTCGGTCGGCGCCACCCGGTAGCCGTCGCCCAACAGAAAAACCGCCTCGCCCCCGTCGTCGAGACCGACGTGCAGATAGGTCAGCGCGTTCCCGTTATGGCGCCGCAGCAGTTCCTTGAGCCGCGCCAGCTCGCCGTTGACGATCCGGCTGCGGGCCGCGCGGATTCGCACCTCGCGCACCGCGTCGGTCAAAGCGAGGTTAAGCGGACGCAATTCGTCGAGAATTATCTGCGCCCGCTCGTCGTCCACATCGAGCTTGCCCTTGGCCACCACCGGCTCGTCACCCATGATGACCGCCTCGCACTTCTGGTAGGTCTCCGGCCAGGCGATACATTCGACGGCGCCCTCGCGATCCTCGAGCGAAAACGTTGCGTAGCGCTTGCCCGCCTTGTTGTTCTTGAGCTTGACCGCCTGCACCACTCCGGCGACGCTTACCTTGCTGCCATCGGGCGCACTGGGCAAATCCGCCGTGCTGAGCCTGCTCACGCGGCGTAATTCGAGATCGTATTTGTCCAGCGGATGGGCCGTGATGTAGAACCCCAGCGCTTCCTTCTCGAGCTTCAGCAGCTCCTTTTGCGGCCATTCCTCGACCGGCTCGCGCAGCACGAGCGGCGCTGGTTCGCGGCCCTTGCCGAACAGGCTTATCTGGTTCCTCACGGCGTCGCTCGCGGCACGCTGCGCGATCTTGAGCGCGTCGTCAATCTGCGCGGTCAGGGCGGCGCGCGAAACGCCCGCAAAGTCGAACGCTCCGCACTTGATCAACGCTTCGAGCACGCGCCGGTTGAGCAGTTGCGTCCCTACCCGCAGGCAAAAGTCGGCCAACCCGTTGAACGGGCCCGTCTTCTCGCGCACCGCGATTATCTCTTCCGCGGACTTTGCCCCGACCCCGCGGATCGCGCCCAGCCCGAACCTGATCGCCTCGCCGCTCACCGTGAACTTGACCCGGCTCTGGTTCACGTCGGGCGGCAGGATCGGTATCCGCATCTCGCGCAACGCCGCGATATTCTTGTAGGTCTTGCCCGCGTCATCCATGTCCAGCGACATCAGCGCCGCCATGAACTCGTGCGGGAAATGGGCCTTCAGGTAGGCGGTCGTGTAGGACGTGAGCGCATACGCGGCCGCATGCGATCGGTTGAACCCGTACGACGCGAACGTCGCGATTTTCTCGAAAATCGACTCGGCCAGCGCCTTGTCGACCCCGTTGTTGACCGCGCCCTGGATAAAGCGCTCGCGCTCCTTCTGCATCACCGCGATCTGCTTCTTGCCCATCGCGGCGCGCAGGATATCGGCCTGCTCGAGCGTGTAGCCCGACAGCGCCTGCGCCGCCCGCATCACCTGCTCCTGGTAGATGATCACGCCGTAGGTATCGCGCAGCACCGGCTCGAGCAGCGGATGGTCGTACTCGACGGCTTCCTTGCCGTGCTTGCGATGGATAAACGGTTCGACCATTCCCGCATCCAGCGTCCCCGGGCGGAACAGCGAAATCGCCGCGATAACATCTTCGAAGCATGAAGGCTTAAGTTCCGTCAGGAACCGCCGCATCCCTGACCCTTCCATCTGGAACACGCCCACGGTGTCCCCACGCGCCAGCAGCTTGTAGCTCTCGGGATCGTCGAAATTGAGCCGGTTCAGGTCCGGAGCGGTCTTGCCACCCGCCGCAATCAGGTCGAGCGCGTCCTTGATCAGCGTCAGGTTCTTTAGCGCGAGGAAATCGAACTTGATAAGCCCGATCTCTTCCACGCCCTTCATCGAATACTGCGTGATCGAGACCGCCTCCTCGCTCCGCTCCTTGTCCACGTACAGCGGCACCATGTCTTGCAGCGGATCGTCGGAAATCACGACTCCCGCGGCATGGCGCGAGGCGTGGCGCAGCAACCCCTCGAGCTTGAAGGCGTAATTGAAGAGGTCGGGATATTTTTCGCGCTCAGCCCGCAGCCGCGGCTCCATCTCGAGCGCATCGGCGAGCGGGAAATCGCGCCCCTGCTTGGGCGCCGGATAAAGCTTGACGATACGGTCGGTCTCGGCAAAGGAAAGCCCTAGCACCCGCCCGACGTCGCGAATCGCCTGCTTGCCCTTGATCGTCCCGAACGTGATTATCTGCGCGACCCGCTCATCCCCGTACTTCTGCCGCACGTAGGCCAGCACTTCGTCGCGCCGCTCGAAACAGAAGTCGACGTCGATATCCGGCATCGATCGCCGCCCAGGATTGAGCCAGCGCTCGAACAGCAGCTTATGCTCGATCGGATCGACCTCGGTGATCCGAAGCGCATAGGAGACCAGGCTGCCGACCACCGATCCGCGCCCCGGACCCACCGGAATCCCGATACCGCGTGCGTAGTTGATAAAATCGGCAACGATCAGCATGTACCCCGAGAAGCCCATCTCGCGAATCACCGGCAGTTCG
>DASPQS010000249.1:0-14530 GCA_035624865.1 Binataceae bacterium (SeqCode)
CAGTCTTCCCTGCCAGGGCAGGGAGAGGACCAGAGCCGAAAGAACGAATTCTTTATAGCGAGAGGTCGCGGGCGGCGGGGTGGCGCCGTATCAGCATCAGGCAGCGGCGCGCGATCGCGCGGGCGGCTTCGTCGCGCACACGCTCGAAACTCGGCCAGTCGTTGAAATCGACGATGGAGAAGCGATCGTCCTTAATCACCGCGTCGCCACCCCACACTTCGAGGCCCAGCGCCTGGGCGGCAACGCCCGCCGCCTGGGACAGCGCGAACTTGGCCGCTTCGCCGATTTCATCGCCGGCGGAGATCGCGGAGAAATATTCGCCGCCCCCAACGCCGTAGAACTTCACCACCTCGCCCACGGCCTCCTGCTGCACGTAGGCCGAGGGCACGCCGCGGCGCGCGAAGCGCAGCAGGGTAGCCTCGAGTTGCCCGAGCCCTTCGATGCGGCGGACGTCGCCGGCGGCCAGCGCGTGCAGATCGCCGCGCTTGACGTACATCGGCGCCGACAGATCAAGCGTGCGCAGCGGCTTCAAGTCCAGCGGGGTCCCCGTGCTCACCAGCGCGCCTTCGGGCACCGGCACTCCGGCGCGCATCAGCCCGGCGCCGAGCAGATCGCGATAACAGTTGCGAATGGCGAGGGCGGAGTTGAGCGTGACCGCGCCCGACTCTTCGACGGCAGCCAGGCGGCTCAAAGCCTGAGCGCCCTGGCACATCGCCAGGACCATATGGACGTCGGGGAGCGGGTCGGAAATGAAGCGCACGGCGTCGATCGCAATCGTTTCGGCGCCTGCCGCGCGCAATTCGCGCAGCACGGCATCGACAATGGCGCGATCCGCCTGGGCCTTTTCCGGCGAGAATTCGACCTCTCGATATACCCCAAGGATTCGCAGATTCATACGATGCTCCGATCGAGACGATACGCGTGATCGCGAGCGGCTGGGTCAGTCTTTGGGCCCCAGCCCGGCGATCAGGCGCGCCGCCTCCAGGTCTCGACCTTCGTCAACGTCGACTACGCTCTTCATTTCAATGGCAGCAAACCTCATTCCCTTGTTCAACAGCAAGGCCAGAAACTGGCGCATCGCGCCGAGCCCCGAGGATCGCGCCTCGGCGGCATAACGGAAAATCCCGGTCGAAAACAGGTAAACACCGGCCGTCACTACGGGCGTTTCCTTTTCCCCTAAAGCTGAAATGAGATTCCCATCGACCACTTGCACAAACAGCGGGTTGGGATCGCGACGCCATTTTACCACTCCGAGCGCACCATCGAAGCCGTGTGCTGCGGGATCGGTCAAATTTGTCGCGCGTGCGACAAAATGCCGGTATTCGTCCTCGCTGGTCACCGCGTCGACCGTGGCCAGAAGAAAACGGCTGCCGGCGATGCGTTCGCCGAGGGTCAAAAGCGACTCCATCGAATTGGCCGTGTCACGCACGCAAAGATCGACTCCGTCGGGCATTTCCAACCGCCGCTCGCTCATCAGGAGCGCGGTCTCGGAGTTCACGATTACGTGAACCGGGCGGGCACCCATCGAGAGCATCGCACGCGCCTGACGGGTGAGCATCGGTTCACCGGCCAAATCCACCAGCGGCTTGGGAATCCCGCCCGACGCGGCGCGCAATCGATCGCCGCGTCCCGCCGCGATGATCGCTCCGCTCAAGCTGGCCATTTCAGATCCTCTAACTCCGCAAGGGCACTGATTGTGAAGTCCACCTTTCCGGCGGGCGGTTCGGTTCCGCCGGCCTCCTGATGCTTGAGCCAGACCGTGGTGAGGCCGAGGCGGGCGGCGGGGAGGCAATCCTTGCTCAGCGAATCACCAACCATCGCAGCCTCGTGCGGCGCCACGTCCAGAGCCGCCAAGGCAGCCGCGAAAATCGCGGGATCGGGCTTGAAAATCCCCAGCCGGCAGGAATCGGCGATGGCGTCGACACTTTTGTCCAACCCCGCCTCGGCGAGTACCCGGTCGAGGTTGCCATAGAAGTTCGAAACGACACCGATTTTGAATCGTGCGCGAAGCCTGGTGAGAATCCGCCGGCTCTGCTCGAGACCGCAGATGGATTCCCGGGTAAATGATTCGCTTATCCGATCCGCCAATGCCTCGATATCGCCGGTTGCCGCCAAGGCCGCCCTGACATCTCGCGAATCGGCCCGGCGAAGGCTGTCGAGTTGAAGCCGAACCAGATACGGCACGAGGCGGGCCAAGCCGTAGTCTCGAATCGAGGTCCCGGCGTGGTAAGCGATTCGAGTGGCTGAATCAAAGGCCCGATCCAGTTCTTCGCGGCTCAGGATGATGCCGGCGGCGCGGTAATGCGCCATAAAGCGGTCGAGCCAATGCCGCGGATAATCGAGCGTCCCTCCGAAATCGAACAGAATTGCGCGCATCGGACGCCCAAGCCTATCAGCCAAGCCTTCGCGACTGGTAGGGGGGGCCGTGGATACTCTACCACCGGGAGTCCGAGGCTCAAACCGTGGATAAATTACGGCATTGTTGAGGGAGAGTTACATTGACTGCTCGGTCAATTTCGCTTAAAAACTTAGTTCTAATCCGAACGACCAAGTGGAAAGCGTTCCAATAAATACGGCTTTGATCACAGCCCCGTCGCGCGCTGACGAGCTGATTTTCGGCCGTTCGCTTTTGGAGCGTTTGATAATTCTCTGTGAGCGCGCCGGAATCAACCGTTTCATCATAGAGAGCCCGTCGGCGCTGCGCGAGCGGACGCTGGCGCTATTGCGCAATGTTGAGCCCAGGACACAGGTCGACGTCGTGGATTCGCTTCGTTCGGTGATAGGAGAGTCCGGTTCCATCGATGCCATGACGCCGTGTTTGCGATTTCAGGGCAACCTGGTCCTGGCGCAGTCGCAATTGCGGCGCGCCTTGGACGACTTCGCGGCGCATCCGTCACGGACGGTCACGGTCATGAGCGTAGACCACGAGCATGGTGGAATGCTGGCGATAGGGCCTGCAGGAACGCTGATCGACAGTTTTGGTACGGAGAGCGGCATCCTGGACAGCAGCAGGCGATTACCTTTCGCGCTCAATGGGCGGTTCGAAGACCGCGAAGAGGCTGAAATACGGCTGGCGTCGTCCGTGCGCGAGGAAAGCTTGGCCAAAGATGCGCTGATGGCGCGAGCATTCGATCGCCGGCTGTCATGGCGGCTGAGCTTGAGGCTCGCGCGCACCCGTATCACGCCGAACGCGGTGACCCTGGCAAATACAGCGCTCGGCTTCGGATGTGCGGCGATGCTGGCGTCGACCGGCTACTGGATCAGGCTCGCGGGAGCGGTGCTTTTCCTGATCTCGATCACGCTGGATGGAGTCGATGGCGAGCTGGCGCGCCTGCGGATGGTGGAATCCGAGGCGGGGGCGCGGCTCGACGTCATCACGGACAATCTGGTCCACATCGCGATCTTCATCGGCCTGATGATTGGGTGCTATCGAGCGGGCCATACTCCGGCCTACTTTTACCTGCTGGTAATCCTGCTGGTTGGCTTCGCTGCCTGCGTGGTGGCGGTCAATCACGCGTTCGCCGCCGGTGACGACAAGACTGACAGATGGTTTCAACGCGTCGAGCGGATGACCGGACGCGATTTTGCATATATTTTGGTCGTTCTCGCCCTTTTTGATCGGCTCCGTTATTTCGCCTGGGGGGCAGCCTTTGGAACCTACGTTTTCGCGATCGGCCTGTGGTGGCTGACTGAGCGCAATCTAAGCCGCCGAGGCTGAAAGTCCGTCATTTTTTTGCCGCCTGAACATTGACAAGGAGAGACTGTGAAGAAACCACGTATCCTATTGGTTCAGCCTACTACGGTTCATCTTGACGGCACCCCGCATAAGACGCGCTGGCGACTGATCATGGGCTTGATGATCCCGCTGATGGCCGGTCTGACGCCGGATGATTACGACGTAACGCTGTGCGACGAGCGGCTCGAGGACATCAACTTCGACGGCGGGTGGGATCTGGTGGGAATGACCACGACGATCGGAGCGTCGCTACGGGCATATCAATTGGGCGACGAATTTCGCAGGCGCGGGGTTCCGGTGGTGATGGGCGGGTTCCACGCAACATTGCAAACCGACGAGGCGCTCAAGCATGCGGACGCGGTCGTGCAGGGCGAGGCGGATCTGGTATGGGCGGGATTGCTGCAAGATTGGCGCGACGGCAAGCTCAAGCAAACCTATAAGTCGGACAAATTGCACGACCTCAAGAATCTGCCGCGTCCGCGACATGAGCTGCTCAAGCTGAATCGTTACCTGTTCAAGGCGGTGCCGGTCCAGGCGAGCCGCGGATGTCCCTACCGCTGCTCGTTCTGTGAGATCCCGGTCTTCTACAGCGGCAGTTATCGGACGCGCCCGATCGGCGACATTGTCGAAGAGATCAAGCAGGTGATGGAAGTAACCGGCTTTCGGCGCTTCCAATTCATCGACGACCAGATCACCGGGAAGCATAAGTTTGCCAAGGAACTGTTCAAGGCTCTGGAGCCGCTGAACATCAGGTTTTCGTGCCTGTGGACGGTGAATTCGAATCACGACGAGGACCTGTTGGAACTGGCGGCGAAGGCGGGCGTATTCCACGTCAATATTGGGGTGGAATCGATCAGCCAGGACAGCCTGCTGTCGATGAACAAGATTCAGAACCACACCAAGGATTACAAGAAACTGCTCAAGCGCCTCGAGCATTACGGGATATACTACTCACTGAACTTCCTGTTCGGGCTGGAGGAGGACCATCCGCAAATCTTCGACGATACCTTGAAGTTTTTGCACGAGGTGAAGGCGCCGGAAGCTTTCTTCAACACCGTCACACCGCGCAGAGGGACGCCGATGCGTGACCAGCTCGAGGCCGAGGGGCGGGTAATAATCCCGGACGCGGACATGTACACGAACAACTTCCGCTGCATGTTCGTGCCGAAGAATCTTTCGCCGCAGCAGGTGGAAGAAGGCGTGTGGCGCTGTACCAAAGAGTTCTATTCGTTCAAGTCGATGTTCAAGCGGTTGCTGATGCCGCCGGGCAAGTTCACCTGGCAGGGACTAACGGAAAACATGCTCTTCTGGTATGGGGCGAAGCGCCAGATCGATCCGGTGGACTACTACTGAGGCCCTGCCGCGACGGGTAGAAAAAGGGCAACGTCGAAGGGCGGCGCGTCGCGCGGCGGGCGCGCAAGCCGGTTCATCCGGCCTGCGCCAGGCGCAACTCGCGCGGGCGGTTATGTTCGTCGACGTGAATTACAGTCGGAACGTGGCGGCGCGCCTTCACCTCGTCCATCGGGGCGAAGGTCGCGACGATGATGATGTCGCCGGCCTTGCCGCGCAATGCGGCTGCTCCATTGAGCGCGACCTCGCCGGAACCGGGAGCAGCCTTGATCGCGTAGGTCTCGAGGCGCTCGCCATTGCTGACGTTCCACACGTGAACCATCTCGTACTCGACAATTCCTGCCGCGTCCAAGAGGTTCGAGTCGATCGCGATGCTGCCTTCGTAGTCGGGATCGGCTCCGGTAAGGCGCAGGCGATGAAGTTTGGAACGAAGCATGATACGCATGGCCGACATTACTCCTTAGATTGCCTACCCGCCGGAATATCACCGGTCAGGCGGCCTCGCTTGGAACAGCAAGATAATATGAGCGATGCTCCCGATTGAAAGATTCAGGCGGACCTTCCCAACACCATATTGTCGATAAGGCGCGTGGTTCCGACATAGGCGGCGATGGCGAGGACGACCGGGCGGTCGATGGTCGCGAGCGGCTTGAGCGTCTCGGCGTCGACCGCTTCGACGTACTCGAGGCGCAGCCCCGAAGCGGATTCGAGCACCGCGCGGGCAGCGCGAACGAGTTGTTGCGGTTCACGCGCTCCGGCCTGAAAGCACGCGCCCGCAGCCTTGAGCGCGCGACTCAGGGATAGGGCCTGTTCACGCTGGTCGGGTTTGAGATAGGCGTTGCGCGAGCTCATCGCGAGTCCGTCGGCTTCACGCACCGTCGCCACCGGCACGATCTCGAGGTCAAAGTTGAGATCCTTAACCATCCGTTCGATCGCGCGCAGTTGCTGGTAGTCCTTCTCCCCGAACAGCGCAATGTGCGGTTTGACGATATTGAAAAGCTTCGCCACCACGGTTGTGACACCGCGGAAATGACCTGGACGATGACTGCCACAGAGACCCTGGGTGACGTCGGTCGCTTCAACGAAGGTTTGCGAGCCCTGCGGATACATCGCGTCGGGCTCGGGCGCGAAGAGCACGTCGACCGGCACGGTGCGCATCATGGCGCAGTCGCCTTCAAAGTTGCGGGGATAGCGGGCGAAATCCTCGTTGGGTCCGAACTGGGTCGGATTGACGAAGAGCGAGCTGGCCAGAACCGACGCGCGCTTGCGCCCCTCGCGCATCAGGGTCAGATGTCCCTCATGCAGAAAGCCCATGGTCGGAACGAAGGCAATCTTCTCGCCGCGGTGGCGCGCAAGTTCCGACCATCGCTGCATTTCTGTCGGCGACGCGATGATCTCCACGCGGCTCAGCCTCCCTTGACGCCGTAGCAATGCTCGGGCGCTGGAAAGGCACGCTCGCGCACCTCGCGGATATAGCTGGTCGCTGCGGCCGTCGCGTCATGCCACAGATTCGCGTAGTGCTTCGCGAAGCGTGGCATGAAAGACTCGTTTAGACCGAGCATGTCATGCATCACGAGCACCTGGCCGTCGCAAGCCGGACCCGCGCCGATTCCGATGGTGGGAATCGCGGATTTCGCAGTAATCTCGGAGGCAAGATCGACCGGAATTCCCTCGAGTACCATCGCGAAGGCACCCGCCTGCTCGACCGCGGCCGCGTCTTCGAGCAGCCGTTCGCGGCATCCGGGGCCCTTTCCCGAGCGGCGGCCTTGTACGCGATGGCCGCCCATACGGTGGATAGACTGGGGCGTCAATCCGATGTGGCCCATCACAGGGATATCGACGTCAACGAGTCGGCGGATCGTCTCGGCCATGGTCGTTCCGCCCTCGAGCTTGACGGCTTCGGCGCCGCCGTCCTTGATGAGGCGGCCGGCGTTGCGGAGCGCCTGCTCGACACTGACCTGGTAGGAAAGGAACGGCAGATCGGCGACCACCAGCGCACGCCTGCGCGCCCGGACTACCATCCGCGAGTGGTAAAGGATTTCGGTGAGAGTGACGGGCAGCGTGCTGTCGACTCCCTGGACCGCCATCCCGAGGCTGTCTCCAATCAGCAGGACATCGACCCCAGCCTGGTCGAAGATGCGCGCGAAGGGATAGTCGTATGCCGTCAGCATCGTGATCGGCATCCCCTCTGCCTTCATCCTGAGCAGATCAGTTACGCGAACTTTGTCCTTTGCCATGGTCACGCTCATCTACGCCGCAGTTTCAGAACAAAAATGCGGAGTGGCCGCTGCCGGCAACCCCGCACCCAACTTTGCGCAAGTTGATACGCACTCAAGTCTCGTTCGGGGTCCCGGTCCTCGTTATTCGGATCCAGGCACGAGCCCAAGCTTATGTGCAATCCTCAAGGCCTTTCCCAGCCTTTTCCTTCAATTTGTTCTCGCCGGGTAGAACCTCGACGGACGTGATCTTGTAGCGCGAACCCTTCTAACAGTAAAGGGAAAAAAAGACCGGCGTCAAAATACCGGTGGCGGCAATGTTGCCGGCAATTTGACGGGCACCTGAAGGCGCGCGCCGTCCCGGACGACGCTTAAATAAACTATTTCGCCTGGGCGAACGTCACGCATCCGGTCCGCGAACTGCATGTAATCGACCACCCGAGCGCCGTCCACGGCAATTATCAGATCGGAAGACTCACCGATGTGAACCTGGTCCATGACCGGGACCAGAATAACCGCGGGAGGAAAGAACAGCGCACCGGCGACCATAACGCCCTTGAGCACGTCGCTCACCGTGCGCCGGAAGGGGTGCAATCCGGCCCGGGCTGCTGGGCTATTTTGGGTCACGTCGACAATCAATAAGCCCTCCGCTATATGGCCTGAGGCCAGCTTGGCTTGCGCCTGGCGAACCTCGATTCCCAACGGCGAGCTGTTGGACCCTTCGCTCATGAACTCCTGGAGGGAGTGGAGGCGCGGGTCGAAGCCGGGATCGTTTTGCCACTTCTGGTAGTTCACGATCTCTGAATTATCGTTGGAATTCTGTCGTGGCGGACCGTTGCCCGCCCCCTGTGATTCGTCCCCGGGCTGGGCCGGAGGAACCTCCGTAGTGCTCTGGTCGGCGGCATCCTGAGCGGCGAAGGACGGAGCCGGCATCGAATCGGGCACTACAACCGTCTCGGTCCTGGACGCCGCCGGAGTGCCAACCGCGGCCGGCACCGGCGAGGCCGCGGCCGCAGGTGAAAGTGCGGCCGCGGGTGAGGATGCGGTCGCGCTGCCCGGGGCGTCGGACGGCGAGGGGGTAACCGTCGGAGTTGGCGAAGCCGGGACTGCATCGGTGGTGGTCGAATCGGCGACGCGTTCGTAGAGGGCATCGGCAGCCGTTGTCTCCGCGGCCGCGCGATCCTGGGCAAGCGCGGTCCTCGCACCGATCGCGAACGCAAGCAGGCTTGCGGCGCTCGCCGCTACAAGGACTGCAAAGGACATCCGGCTAGATGAGCGCCCAGCGTTTCTCATGCTCGGTCACGCGGCCTTCTTTGTGCAGCTTCTTCAGATGCGAACGAACGGACTGCGCAGCGGCCGGATGGAGAAATTCCGGCACGTCGGTATAGATCTGTTTGACGATTGCGGTCACCTCGAGAGGCCCCTGGCCTAATGCGCCGAGCACCTGCCGCTCGCGCAGCTCGCGATGCGCGATGTACTCGCGAATTTTGTCCTTCGCCTTGCGAATTACCGGCCCATGCGCGGGGTAGATGGTCTCGACGTCCAGTTCGAGCAAGCGGCGGAGTGAGTGCATGTACTGTCCGAGGTCGCCGGTTTCGTCCGGAATCACCGTCGTTCCCGCGCCCAGCACCACGT
The DNA here is from genome assembly GCA_035624865.1 of Binataceae bacterium (SeqCode). Taxonomy (GTDB): domain Bacteria; phylum Desulfobacterota; class Binatia; order Binatales; family Binataceae; genus JASHZA01. The sequence continues at coordinate 8,938 of DASPQS010000249.1, forward strand.
CGCCGGTAAACAGCGCCTTTTCCTCGACCAGATAGTAGCACAGGTGGTCAGGAGCGTGGCCGGGCGTGAACACCGCCTTGAGGGTCGCGCCCTCAGTGGCAACTGCGGCGTTGTCGTCGATCGGCGTAATCGGAGTCCCCGCCGCATCGTCGGGTCCGGGAAACGGCCATGGCTTTTTGAGTACGTCCTTACGCCCCAGAAGCCGAACTACGTCCTTCACGCCGCCAATATGGTCCTGGTGGGCATGGGTAAGCACGATCTTTTCGATGTCGGCAGCATTGGCCAGCTCACGCAGCGCCAATGGAAACAGTTCGGCCCATTTCGGTACACCGATACCGGTATCGAGGAGAATCGGAAGATGGCCGGTACCAACAATATAGGTGTTCGTGCCGGGGCCGGTGAACGGTCCGGGGTTGTGCCCGAGCACGGTCGCCACGCGGGGTGAGAGTCGCGCGTAATCAGGCAATTTCAGGCCGATCATGGTATCGGTCACAACGCGCCGCGGCTCAGCCATCGAATTCTCCCTTGTAACCTGCTCTTCAGGGCACCAACTTCTCTCTACGCAAAATCGCCGCCAGAGTTGAATCGCCGGGCGCCGCGCTACGGGCGGCGGTTGCGTTCAAAAATCAGACGCAATCCCTTGAGCGTCAGGAACTCGTCCGTCTCTTCGATAGTCTCGGATTCCGGTGCGATCAAGTCGGCGAGCCCTCCGGTGGCAATGACGTGTGTCTTTTCGCCACGCTCCCGGATTATCCGTTCGACCAAGCCGTCGACCAGCGCCGTATAACCGAAAATCAAGCCGGACTGGATCGCACCGACCGTGGTGCGTCCTACCACGTCGCGCGGGCGGGCCAGTTCGACGCGATACAGCTTGGCGGCGTGCTCGACCAGCGCGTTCATCGAAATACCCAGGCCGGGCGCAATCGCCCCGCCCACGTATTCGCCTCGACCGCTAACGTAGTCGAAGGTCGTGGCGGTTCCAAAATCCACCACGATGCAGGCGCTGCCGTAGCGGTCGAAAGCCGCCACCGCGTTGACGATTCGGTCAGCTCCCACTTCCTTCGGATTTTCGTAAAGGATCGGCATCCCGGTCTTGATGCCAGGGCCGACTACCAGGGGCTGGCAATGAAAATACTGCTCGGCCAAATGCTCGATCGTCCGATTGAGCGGCGGCACAACACAAGCGATCGCGACTCCTTCGGGCTTCGGCGACGCTTCGAGGCCGGCTCCGTTCAACAGGCCTCGCAAAGTCACGCCGTACTCGTCGGTAGTGCGCTCCGGGTCAGTGGAGAGGCGCCAGTGATGAGTCAGGCGCTCGCCCTCATAGATGCCGATTACGGTGTGAGTGTTGCCGACGTCGATAGTTATAAGCATCAACAGCCCGTGTGCTCCTGCGACGCAGGGGCGATAGCGACATACAATGAATACAACGTAACTGTCAGGGTTTACTAGCGGAACGCGCTCGCATCCCCAGGAATCTTCAGCGATGCGAGCGTGTCCACCACCCGCCCGGCATCGCTCCCGAACCGCGCGGAGACACGAGCATCGGGCTGGTCGCGGGAAAGGGTCCCAATCCCCCCGGCCGCGCGATAAGCGGAAGCACCGGCACCATCCCTGGACCTCCTTGCAGGACTGGCACACCGGGCATGGGTGTGCGTGGTACGAGGACTATGCCCAGCCGCGCCGGCGTAGCACCGGGGAAGACGGCTAAGCCGCTCGCAGCAGATTGGTCCTCGTAGTCAGCGACACTCCCAAGCTGGTCCTGGGTTTGAACGTCGCCGCCGTTGTTGGTGCCGGCTGCATCCTGAAAGGTCGCCGGGTCGATCTGCTGCGGAAGCTCGAGCACCTGGCCGACAGCGGTATCGATGGAATCTTCCGATGGGGCATAATCGGCCCCCGCAGCCTCTGAATCGGCTGACGCATCACTTGAATCGGCCGAGGCATCGCTGCCGGATAAGGCCGATGATATTGCGGCTGCAGCTTCATCGTCGGATTGCGCTCGGGCGGCGGACGCGAGACATGAGAGCGCCACCACGGCGAATACTGCCGCGATGAAGCGGGACATCTTGCGAATCAAGCCGACGCTGCGATTGAATTTCGGATCCATCTGCGGACCCTCTCGTGCGATCCACGCTACCACCGCGGGGATGAGCCAGCCAAGGGCAAATCTGACTCGGATTCAGATTAAATCTCGACACTGGAAGGTTTGCCAAACGTCAAGGGCACGCTAAGATGCGCGGCATGTCGGAGCCTAAAGTTGCATTAGTCACGGGCGCGGGCCGCGGCATCGGACGCGACATCGCGCAGCGCATGGCGCGTGAGGGTTATGCTTGTGGACTGATCGCGCGCACCAAATCCCAACTGGACGAAACTGCCGAACTTATACGGCAACAAGGCGGCAAGGCGCTGGTCACACCGACGGACGTTTCAAAGCGTGAGCAGGTGCTGGCTTCGGTCGAGGCGGTCGAGCGCGAGCTCGGTCCGATCTCAGTGCTTATCAATAACGCGGGCGCCTACCTGCGCAAACCCTTCGTGGATATCACCGAAGAGGATTTCGACTTCCAGCTCAAGGTGAACTGCTACGGTCCGTTCTTCTGCACACAGGCGGTGGTCGCGCGGATGGCCGAGCGCGGACACGGGACGATAATCTTCGTGCTGGGATCGGAGAGCCGGGGCGGTCCCGCTCAATACGCCGCTTATAGTGCGTCCAAGGTCGCACAGCGCGCGGTCGCCGAGTCGGTCGCCTATGAGTTCATGCATCGCGGGGTCCATTCGGTGGCGCTCGATGTGGACGGCGCGGTCGGCCTTCCGCGCATCACGGAGGGTGCGCCCGAGGAAGATCCCGACCATTTCGTCTCGACCGAGGCGATTTGCGGGGAGATCGTGCACCTGATCAATCAGCCGAGAAACGCGTGGACGTTCGCGGTCGATCTGCGATCGTACTGGCAGTGGCGTCCGCGGGTGGCGGCAAAAAAGAAGGCGTAGCAAACCTCGCGATGGCGTTAGTGGCGGCGCAACCGATATAATCCGTGGCGATCGCAGCGCCTCATGCGCAGGCGCGTTTCGGACCAGGGTCGGGGCGTGGCGCAGCCTGGTAGCGCACACGCTTGGGGTGCGTGTGGTCGCCGGTTCAAATCCGGCCGCCCCGACCAATACCGTCGGCGGCGTCAAGCGCCGGTCACATCGGCGAGGACCTGAGCCGGATGGTCGCGGGGGTTGACGCGGTCGTAAACGCGCGCGATCTTGCCCTCTTCGTCGATCAGGAAGCTGATGCGACTCGCGTAACGCGCCTTGGGATTGTCGCACGCGCCGTAGGCCATCCCGAGGGTGCGGTCGGTGTCGCACAACAGCGGGAAGTTGAAGGCGTTCTTCTTCGCAAAGGCGGCGTTGTCCTCGACTGTATTGAAGCTCGCACCCAGGACGACGATCTTGTTTTCGACAAAATAATTTTGTTGGTCGCGGAACCCGCGCCCTTCGGCGGTTCAGCCGGGAGTGTCAGCCTCGGGGTAGAACCACAGCAGCACTTTCTGCCCGCGCAGGCTGTTGAGTGAGATTTGCCTGCCTTCGTGAGTTGTCAGCGTGAAGTCTGGAGCAGCATCACCAACCTTCGGCATCATCGGCGCCTCCTGCGGCGAGCGTTTCGCTAAAGCTTAGCAAAAGATCGTACCACTCTGAACGTGAATTGGGTTGCGCTCTGCAAGGCCCAGAGCAGCGGCCGGACTAAAGTGAGGAACCGGCCGCGACATCTGTCACGGCCGGTTCCATTGAGCAACAACTTCTTGTGACCGCGGGCGACGCCGCAATCACGCATACGGGCTAACGCATGATCTGCATCAGGCCCGACGGACTTCCGTACTTGACGCCGTCGAGATATTCCTTGGGCACATTGGTATCAAGGTAAGGCTTGCGCTTCGCGGGATTCCCGAAGCCGCACCAGATGGTTTCGTGCGAGTTCTGGAAATCCATCGCCATCGAAGCCACGCCGTCCCAGGCGCGACCGAGTCCGGGCACGTCGCCTGCGTCATTGTAGTACGCAATCGACTTCCACAGTTTGTGGTTGGAGTCGAACAGATCGGCCCAGTTGGCGTTCCAGTGCTCCTTGTCGGCGTAGAGGATGCGGCTCGAGTAGCAATAGCCGGCCGCCTCGCTCGGGATGCGGCTGACGTCATCGACCGCATGCTCACGCACTTCCCATTTGCCCCACGAGGGCTTGGGGAATCCGAGCGGCATCAGGTAGCCTTCTGGGAAGACGGCTCCCTCCTGGTTGAAGTGCGAAAGGGTCAGGATTTTGCGATCGCCGAGGAACTTCCCGGTGTAAATCGACGTGCTCCCGTTGAAGCCGTTGGTCTTGGCGTCGTCGTAGCTCCAGTCGTAGCCGAACACCGGCGAGCAACGGGCGGTGCTGGCAAGGCGCAGCGAACGGCGCAGGGCGGGCACGAACACGAAGGTGTCAGGGAAAGGATTCTTTTCCTGGTCGATAAAGAACAGGTTGAGTGACGCGGTGTATCGCGCTTGTTCCGGGGTCTCTTCCATCAACCATTCGGTGTACCACGTGCCGGGAGCATAGTTCAGATCGTGAGGGACACCCGGGTCTGTGACATATGCGCTCCAGCGGTAAACGACGTCGATGGTGGTCTGATTGACGTTACCGTAGCGATCGACTGCCCAGACTGAACCGACGTTATTGGGGCTGTTCACATAGATCGCAGGCACGAACGCCCAGAAGACATTCGCCAGGATCTTCCAGCCCTTGTTCGGCTCCTGTGGATTCGGGAAAGGCGTTCCTCCGTGATAGTTGTTCATCACGTAGTGGCCGTTGGGGAGCACCTCGACCGTGGTCTGCGAGCCGTATTTCTCGGTCGCCTCGACCCAGCTCTTGGGCAGGAAGTCATGAACGGTAGGGCCAACCTCGAGTTCGGCGTCCTGCGGGATCTTCCAGAAATACTTTCCCGAGAAAAGCTCGACCATGCCGAGCGGCATGAACTGCTTGTATTGCTGCCAGTTGGACGTCGTAATTTTAGTGCCTACCGGCACGTCGCCCTGATGTTCGGAGTCCTTCAACCATTGGTCCAATTCGCTGCGATCCGTCGCCTGCGCCCATCCGAGCGCCGGCAGCAGGATCAGCAGTAACCCCGCGCCGAGAATAGAAACCCAGTTCTTCATAAGCGGTCCCTCCTGATCGGATGTTGCGCTCCGCGGCGCACGACTTGTAGCCGACGCGGAGCAATCGAATCCCACCACCTCCCGAAGGTTCAAAAAAATGAAGTAACCCACGAGCAGTGAGGGATTTATGCCGCCAATGCCGATCTTGTCAAGGTACAATTTTTAGAGAGCACCTGGGCGACTGGGCTCGGACACCAAATTAGATACGCGCGAATATTGCCGGGCAGGATAGCGCATATGATGTTTGCCGCGAGAATCGCTGCGCGAAAAGCAGCGCGGCGGAGGAAACGGGTCCCTCCGCCGCCTGATTCGGTTCACGATTTTGCCGTCGTCCTGATCCGGTCAGGCCGAGGCTTCCAGCAACGCCTGGTTGCCCACCGGATCCCATTTGCCCGACGCGGGGAGTTTGCGCGTGCCGGGTTTTACCTCA
>DASPQS010000250.1:0-5854 GCA_035624865.1 Binataceae bacterium (SeqCode)
ACGATCGGCAGACGGTCGCGCAGCGCATAGAGCGCGTAAAGGCCGCGGCAGAAAGCATTGCGGCTGTAAAGAAAAGCAACCGTCCAGTTCGGTCCCGGCGCGCTCATGAAGAAGTTGTTGGACTTCTCGAGTTGCGCCACCGCCTCGACCAGCCCCGCGTGGAAGTCGCGCAGTTCCTCGGGCGGTTCGAGCCCGGCAAACTCGCTGGCAAAGCGGCGCAGTGTACTGCCCGTAGTTCCGACCAGCCGGGCCTGGCTCTCCTTTACTTCACCCAGCTTGAGGTTCTCCTGGATCGATTCGAAAGTGCGCAGGGTTTCGAGGATTTCCTTTTGGAAGGGCTCAAGTTTCGCTGAATATTCGCTGCTGTCGGTGGCCATGCGACGGTTTCCTCGCCTCGCAGCTTACTCCACTCGAATCGAATCCACACGAGCCGGACGAAGCGTATCGCTTAGCGACACTAGCTTGTCGCTTGACAGACCGCCTTCCGAAAGGGTACAAGCAAACAAGCGTTTGTTTTAAGCGCGACCAAGGATTGTTAGGAGTGTGAGATGCCCGTCGAGACTCTACATCGTGTCGATAGCCGTTTCGAAACCCTCTATCAGCGCGACTACAGCGTTCATGAGCCCGACATGCGCAACCTCTATGAGAAGGCCAAGCGCGATCAATGGAACGTCTCCAAGGATATCGACTGGTCGCAACCGGTAGATCTCGACCGCGGGATTTTTAATGACGGATTGATCGACGGATATGGCAGCGAAGTCTGGAACAAGCTGGACCGCAAGACCCAGCGTGAGCTTAACATCGAGTTCTCGTGCTGGCGCTTGTCGCAGCTGCTTCATGGTGAGGAAGGCGCGATGCTCGCGTGCAGCCAATTGGTCGACATGGTGCCGAGCAACGACGCGAAGTTCTTCCAGTCGACCCAGGTGGTCGATGAAGCGCGGCATACCGAGGTCCTAAGCCGCTACATGGCGGAAAAGTGCGAAGGCCGTCTCTACCCGATGTCGAAGAACCTGAAGATCCTGTTCGACTATCTGCTCGGGCAGGGCAAGTGGTACATCAAGACGGTCGGCCTTCAGCTCATCGCCGAAACCTTTGCAGTCGGACTTTTCCGGATGCTGGCGGAGACCGCGCAGGATCCCCTGATGCAAACCATCAGCCGCAGGATTCTTTCCGACGAATCGCGCCATATGGGCTTTTCGGTGATCAGCCTGCCGGATACGCTCGCGAACCTGAGCCGCGCCGAGATGAGCGAGGTCGAGGACTTCACCGCCGAAGCCTGTCGCCTCGTGCTGCGCGGACAATTCCCGCGCGAAGCCTTCGAGCGGGTCGGCCTGTCCGCGAACGACATCAAGGAAGTAGAACGCACCCGTATCGAGAATGCGCGAACCAACGGCGACTACGCGTTCTTCCGTTCGGTCTTCCGCCGCGAGATGTACACGCAGGTAGTCTCGAACATGAAGAAGGTCGGCCTGATGACGCCACGCAATGCCGAGAACCTGCGCAAGATCGGTATCGACCCGACGATAGACGGGCGCGCGGCCACGCTCGAACAACCGGCCTAAGGCAGGGGCTTGCGAACCGGGCGGACCGGCTGAGAGAATCAGCGCAGACGATGCCGAGTCAGCCGCAAGCCGCAATCCGCAACCAACGCCAGGACAACCGCCGGACCCAATTGCTCGACGCGGCGGCCCGGCTCTTCGCCGAGCGCGGATATCATGCGACCTCGATGCGCGATATCGCCAAAGAGGTCGGGATGCTCTCCGGATCGATTTACTACCACTTCGAATCCAAGGAGGAGATGCTGCTCGCAGTGTACGAGCTGGGCGTCGAGCGCGTCGCCCAGGGTGTCGACGCCGCCGTCGCCCTCAAGAGCGATCCCTGGGAGCGGCTCGAAGCGGCATGCACGGCCCACCTTCAGGCCCTCGTCGCATTTCCTGACTACACTAAGGTGATGATTGGCACCCGGCCCGATGATGCGGGTGCTATCGGCCCGCGCGTGCGCGATCTGCGCCGCGATTACGAGGCTCGCTTCCGCCGCCTAATCGGCGCGTTGTCGCTGCCGCCGGAGATTGACCGCCGCTACCTGCGACTGCTGTTGTTCGGCGGGCTCAACTGGTCGCAGGTCTGGTACCACCCCGGCGGTGATCCGCCGGAAGTGGTTGCGCGGCGCTTCCTCGACACGTTGCGCCGCCAGCTCGACGTTCGCGCCGGCGGCTGACCGCTTCCCAAAATCATTTCTGAGGCTTGCCGCCTTCGACCGCGCCGCCAGCTTCCTTCCACGCGCGGATACCGCCGCCCATGTGTGCCACTGGCTCGAGTCCCATTCGCTGTAATTGCTGCGCTGCCAGCGCAGAGCGTCCCCCGCCCGCTCAGAAGAAGAGAAATTTCTTCCCCGATCCGAAGACGTCCTTGTAATACGGGCTCTCAGGATCGACCCAGAACTCGAGCATTCCGCGCGGCGCATGGAAGGCGCCCGGGATCCGCCCGTCGCGGTCGAGTTCGCGGATGTCGCGGATATCGACGAAGACGACGTTGGGGTCGTCTTTGAGCGGGATCGCGTCCCTGGCCTGGATCGTTTCGATCTCGGCGTTGGCCTCGGCCAGCAGGTCCTTGACGGTTTTCTTTAACTTGAGCGCCATCGTTAGCGTCCCTTGTAATTGGGTGCGCGCTTCTCGAGGAAGGCGCGCGGACCCTCACGCGCATCTTGCGACTTCATGACCGGACGCGCAACCTCGTTTTCGATCTTGAACCCCTCCTCAAGCGTGTGGCCGGCTGCGCGCCGCACTCCTTCCTTGATTGCGCGGACGGCAAGCGGTCCGTTGGCGGCGATCGCGCTGGCGAGCTCCTCCGCTTTGGCCATCACTTGCCCGGCCGGCACAACGTAATTGACCAGCCCCAGCCGGTACGCTTCCGGCGCGTCGATCAGGTTGCCGGTGAGCAGGATTTCCATCGCCTTGCAGTACGGCATCTGGCGCGGCAGCCGCACCAGCGAACCGCTCGCCGGGATGATCGCCCACTTCACCTCTTGCAGACCGAAGCGCGCGTGCTCCGCCGCCACCCGCAAGTCCGTCGCCTGCATCAGCTCGAAACCGCCCGCGATGCAAAACCCGTTGACGGCCGCGATCACCGGCTTGTCGACGTTGTACCCGCGCAGCAGCGCATGGTCGCCGAGGCGCCGGTTCGCCTTGAGCGTATTGTCCCATTCGTCTTCGGGTTTGCGCGCTCCGGTGAGCAGCGGAATCATCCGGGCCAGATCTGCTCCTGCGGAGAACGCCTTGTCGCCGGCGCCCGTCACGATCGCCACCCGGATGCTGTCGTTTTGGTTGACGCGCTCCCACGCCTGCGCGAGTTGCACGATCGCCTCGGGATTGAGCGCGTTGTGAACCTGCGGCCGGTTGATCGTCAGGTATGCGGTATGGCCGCGGACTTCGAACAGCAATGCCGGCATGGTTGCGCCTCGAGCTTGCCTGTAATCCGGATCCTGTAATCCGGATGTAGTGGTCTGACTGCTAGCGAAGTTGCCGCACCTGTGCAAATCAACCCGGCGCGGATCCGCGCGGGCGCCGGCGCGAAGCGAAACTTTCCACGGGATAGCTTTCCGCACGGGAATTGATTAGCTTCCCTTGCTGAAGCCACGACTCAGGAGGCCGCCATGAAGTTCATGTTCTTCTTTTTGCCGACCATCCCCGCAACGCTCGAGGAGCGCCGCGCGCTGCGCCCGATAGCCAACCATACCGAGCGCTGGCAGCGGATGATCGGCGAGGTGGTCGAGGTCGCCCAGATGGCGGAAGACCTCGGCTTCGACGCGGTCTGCTTCCCCGAGCATCATCTGCACAGCGAGGGCCTCGAAATCGGCAGCCTGCCGGTCCTCTACCAGCACGTCATCCACAATACCAAGCGCATCAAGGTCGGCCCGATCGGTTACGTGCTGCCCGGGTGGAATCCGCTGCGTCTCGCGCTGGAAATCGGATGGCTCGACCAGTTGACCAGGGGCCGCACCTTTGTCGGCTTCGCCCGCGGCTACCAGACCCGCTGGCTCAACCAGATGGCGCAGAAGATCCACGTCAGCGCGACGGTCAGCGACAAAAGCGAGACCGACCGCGTCAATCGCGAGGCCTTCGAGGAAGTCTTCCGCTTCCTTAAGCTGGCCTGGGGCGACGAGCCGTTCCGCTTCAAGGGCAAGTACTACGAATATCCGACTCCGCAGGAAGGGACCCAATGGCCGGCTGCCGATTGGACGCGGCAATATGGATTTCCCGGCGAGGTCGACGAACTCGGACGCATTCAAAAAATTAACGTTACGCCGAAGCCCTACCAGAAGCCGCACCCGACCCTGTTCCAGGCATTTTCCATCAGCGAGGAGACCGTGCGTTGGTGCGCGCGCGAAAGCATCATCCCGACTATCCTGATCTCGCAGCCGCCGCGCGTGCGTGCGCTCGCCGAAGCCTACGTCGAGGAGGGGCGCAAGGCCGGCCGCTCGCTCAAGCTCGGCGAGAGTATCGGCGTGCTGCATTCGGTCTACATCGCTCAGAATCGCGAACGCGCGCGCGATCTCGCTCGCGCCGGAATTTGCGGCGTCGCCTTCCGCGAGTTTTTCCACCAGTTCGGCTTCACCGAAGCCTGGCGCGAACCCGAGGACGACGCGCGTTTCCCCGGCAAGATGCTGCCGAAAGAGGAGTGCTCGATCGAACGGATGGAGCGCGCCAACTTCATTTTCGACGGCACCGTCGCCGACGTCCGCAAGGAGATGGACGCGATGGTCGAGAATGTCCATCCCGAATGGTTCGTATGGCAGGGCGACCAGGGCTTGCTGCCGATCGACGAGGTCAAGCGCCAGTTGCAGATCTTCGGCAAAGAACTGCTGCCGCGCTACAAGTAGTGGCCGCGCGCGGTTCTCGCCGGTCGCATTGATGCGCTATAGTCGCGTTCCGATCGCGCCTTAGCGCGCGACCATCCAGGGAGGTGCAGTCTTGCCCGGCCGAGCCTTAGACGACCTCAGAGTCATCGAATTCGCGCAGATGGTTTCCGGTCCGATGTGCGGCAAGATGTTCGCCGACCTGGGCGCGGAAGTGATCAAGATCGAGCCGCCCGCCACCGGCGACGAGGCGCGCCGCCGCCGCCCCTTCGCCGGCGACATCCCCCATCCCGAAAAAAGCGGCTTCTTTCTCTATCTCAACACCTCAAAGAAAAGTCTTACGCTCGATCCCGCGACCCGCAGCGGCGCCGAGGTTTTCAGGAAGCTCGCCGCCACCGCCGATATCCTGCTCGAGAACCATCCGCCCGGTTACATGGAACGCATCGGGCTCGGCTACGAGAAGCTCAAAGCGATCAATCCCCGCCTGATCGTCGTTTCGATCACGCCCTTTGGACAGACCGGTCCCTACCGCGAATGGAAGGGCAGCGATCTGATCGAATGGTCGATGAGCCTGACCGGTTACAACACGCCGACGCTGGTGGATGACGCCGAGAAGGAGAATCCGCTCAAGGCTCCCGGCCACGCCGCCGATATGATGGGCGCGAGCAACGCCGCGGCTGCCGCGATGTTCGCGCTGTTCCATCGCGACGCGACCGGTGAGGGCCAGTGGGTCGACGTCCCCTGCTGGCAGGCCACCGTCAACACCGCAAAGATCGAAATGGCGGTATGGAGCTACGTCGGCTTGCCGTTCAGCCGCCTGCGCGCCAACGTTTCGGTCGGCCTCGAACCGCTGCCCTGCCGCGACGGCTACGTGTACGTGCTCTGGGCCGCGGACTCCCATTGGGAGGCGCTCAAGGATATTCTCGGCCGCCCCGAAATGCTCGATAGCGACCTGTTCAAGGACCTCGCCGGCCGCCACGCAAACGACGACGTGCTGCG
>DASPQS010000251.1:0-16221 GCA_035624865.1 Binataceae bacterium (SeqCode)
GACCGCAGCACCTCGTCTCCAAGTCCGACGATTACAAGCTGTTTCCTTACCACGATATCCAGAATCCAAAGACCGCCTTTCATTTCGCCCCCGACGACCCCAAGGCGCTTCCGGCCAGCGTCGAGTACCATCACGGCGCCACCCTCAAGCGCGATGCGCTCGAGGATCTTCTCCGATCCACTGGCACCCACGCATTTATCGTCATCCGCAATGACAGGATTCTCTACGAGAATTACTTCAATGCTTACCAGCGCAGTTCGATCTGTCTGTCGCGCTCCGTCGCCAAGTCATTCGTTTCGGCGCTCGTCGGCATCGCCATCAACGAAGGATTCATCAAGAGCGTTGCCGAACCCATCACGAACTACCTGCCGGAGTTGAACGGGCGCGGCTTCAATTCGATCACGATCCGCCACCTTCTCACGATGGGCTCCGGGATTCGCTTCCGCTTCGGCCAGCTCCCATGGACCGAGGAGACGATTGACTACTTCTATCCCGACCTCACTCATTGGTTGCTCAATGACCTGACTATCGTCGAGCCGCCGGGCGAGAGTTTCCACTACGCCGACTGCGATACCGAACTGATGGCCCTCATCCTGAAGCGCGCGACCCATCGTACGCTCGCCGAATATCTACAGCAGAAAATCTGGGAGCCGCTCGGGATGGAATATCCCGCCACCTGGAGCATCGACAGCGATCGCGACGGTCTCGAGATGGGATTCGTGCTGCTCAACGCGCGCGCGATCGATTTCGCAAAGTTCGGCCGCCTCTATTTGAACAACGGGAACTGGAACGGCGCGCAAATCGTTCCCCGCGATTGGGTCATCGAATCGACCACCGCCGATCCCGGCGATCGCCGTCCTTGGGAAACCTATCCCGCCTTTCAGACCCACGGTGGCTACTACAAGTATTACTGGTGGGGTCACCGCACTTCCGGCGGCTACACCTTCGAAGCGCAGGGATTGTGGGGCCAGTACATCTTCGTCTCGCCGAAGAACAAAGTCGTAATCGTCCGCACCGGCAACGATTGGGGCGTCGGCCCCGCCGCCTGGCAGGAAATCCTTGCATACCTCGCGAATCACATCCCGCCCGAATGAGCGCACCTCACCGGCTTGCCGAACAGAAGCGCGTCTACTTGTGTGCGAACTTGTTCTCGCAGTTGTTGCCGAACGTGAACGAGTAGAGCGAAACCCCCGGCGTCGTCGCGTACAGCCCCAGCGTATGGTCGCCGAACTGCGGGTTCTCCACGACGTAGTACATCCGCTTGCCCGCAAGCTGGATATAGGGCCACCCGTGCGCGTCGCCCTTGACGTCCACGCCCCAGGCGTCCTTTGCCAGCGGCTTGCCGTCCTGTAGGACGTAGAGCGGCCTGGGCGACCCGTCGTCGGAGCCTGCCACCAGGTAAACCGCCTTCGCCTGGTAATGCAGTTCGACCGCATCCTTCAATCCGTCGGCGGCGCGCATATGGCGCACCGATTCCGCGCTGGCCTGCCATGCTCCGTTGAGCGCGAAGTTGTCGACCGGAACCGGTGCCGGCGCGACGTAGGTCACTTCCTTCGCCTGGTCTTCGCCCCCGGGATTCGCGATATTCTGTCCGCGCGCGAAGCCGAGGTAGGTCTCGGGTGTCGGCCGGCGGCATACGGCGCCGTACATGTCGGCATTGGCGTCCTTCGGAATCGCGTACTTCGCCGCGCTGAAATCGAGCTTCGGATTCGCCTCCTTGAGCAGCTTCCGAATCTCCACCTCGAAGTCGCCGTAATCGCCCTCCCCGAAATGGATAAACGCGACTTTGCCGTCCTTATCGACCAGGTAGTCGGCCGGCCACGCCATATTGTGGAACGCGTCCCAGATTCGGTAGTCGCTATCGACGGCAATCGGGAAGGTAAAGCCGAACCGCTTGACCGCGTCGGCAACGTTTTTCGGATTCTTGGCGAATTCGAACTCCGGCGTATGCACCCCGATAATCACCAGCCCATCAGGCGCATAAAGCTGATTCCACCGCCGCAGATACGGAAACGTCCGGATACAGTTGATGCAGGTGTACTCCCAGAAATCGACCAGCACGACTCTGCCGCGCAGTTCCTTCGGCGTAAGCGGCTTCGAGTTGAGCCAAACGCTGGTTGCAAAATCCGGGACCGGCGTGCGCGGAGCTATCTCCGCTGCATAAACGCGCGAGAAGAGTACCACGATTATTGCCACGATGAGCAGGGTGAAATCCTTCACTATCCGGCGGGTCGAGGGATCGATAGGCTGGAGCATACCGGATTGAAGTTCCACGAAATTCCCGCTGTCAAGCGACCTTGACTGTACGAAGAGCGCTACTTATGTTGACTTCTGCAGGCGCCTTAACGCACCCGCGAGGAGCGATCTTCATGGCCAGCGAGAAAGTTACCCACGTGACCGATGCCACCTTCGACCAGGAGGTGCTGAAGTCTCCCACACCCGTGTTGATCGACTTCTGGGCACCGTGGTGCGGACCCTGCCGTGCGATCGCGCCAATCATCGACGAACTCGCCGGCACCTACGCTGGCCGCCTGAAAGTGGTGAAGATTAACGTCGACGATAATCCCGAGACGCCGTCGCGCTACGGCGTACGCGGCATCCCGAACCTGCTGATCGTCAAGGGCGGCCAGGTCAAAGATCAGATCGTCGGTGCGGTTCCGAAGCAACATCTGGTGCGTGCGGTGGACAACGCACTGGCGTAAGGCCGCGCGTCACGCGACGTCGCACCAATCCGCCTACTTCGACGAGTCAGACTTGGGTTCGAGCTTAGCGGCCTTCTCGGCCCAGAGGTGGTAGAGCTGGCCGCGTTTCTCGAAATAGAGCTGCTTCACCTCCGGCGGGATGAAGCCGATCAGCGTCTCATTGTAAGCGAGCGCGCGTGGCGCAAGCTGCGAATCAAGCAGTAATGGAGAAGTCGCCGGCAGCAGTGCCGTCAGCAGCAGGACATCGAGTCCCGCAAAACTGGCGGCGATCGCGATCCCAAAGGCGCCGCCTGCGACCCGGTCGATCCAGTTCAAATTGATTATGTGGGCCAGCTCGATAATTCGTCCGGCCGCGTATCCAACCACGACGAACGCCAGCAAAAAGACGATCGCGTAGCCCGCCACCTGGCCGGTTGCCGGGCTGGTTTCGAAATTCCGTTGCACGAGAGCGCCCGCGCGTCCGTACCAAAGCGATCCGGCGTAAATCCCGCACGCGAAGGAGACGATCGGAGTTGCCATTCGCAGCGCGCCGCGCGAGAGACCGTAGATCAGGCCGAGACCGAGAATTAACAGGATCCCCAAATCCAGCGCGTTCAGTTGCGCCACCATACCACCGGTATCTTAGCCTGATGCGGCCGCGCGCGCATCCGGCAAGGTTCGCATCCCCGACATGGCCAAGGCGAGGCAATCCGCCTAAACTGGCAACCATGGCGAGGGCGTATATCGAAGACCTGGGCCGTCATATCGGCGAGGAAGTCACACTCGCAGGGTGGCTCTATAATCGACGTTCGAGCGGCAGAGTCCATTTCCTGTTGATTCGCGACGGGACGGGAGTTTGCCAATGCGTTGCGTCGCTCGCCGACCTCGGGCCGGACGCGTTTGCCGCCGCCGACCATCTCGCGCAGGAGACCTCACTTGAGGTGACCGGGGTGGTACGCGAGGACAAGCGCGCGCCTGGCGGACGCGAACTGACGGTGCGGAGCTACAAGGTAGTCGCACCGTCCATCGATTATCCAATCACGCCCAAGGAGCACGGCGTCGCCTTTCTGCTCGATTTGCGGCATCTGTGGATCCGCTCGTCGCGGCAACACGCGATCCTGCGTGTACGCAGCGAAGTCGAGGCGGCCTGCCGCGACTTTTTCCACGAACGCGGCTTCGTGCTCTTCGATTCGCCGATACTGACGCCGACCTCATGCGAAGGAACGACCAATCTTTTCGAAATCGACTACTTCGGCGAGCGCAAGGCGTATCTGACGCAAAGCGGACAACTATACGCAGAAGCGGGAGCGCTGGCTTTTGGAAAGGTCTACTGCTTCGGGCCGACATTCCGTGCCGAGAAGTCCAAGACCCGGCGCCATCTGACCGAGTTCTGGATGGTCGAGCCGGAAGTGGCTTATTTCACGCTCGCCGACGACATGCAGCTTGCGGAGGATTTCGTTTCCTACATTCTGACGCGTGTCCTCGAACGGCGGCGCGAGGAGTTGAAGGTCCTCGAACGCGATATCAGCAAGCTCGAAAAGGCTGCCACCAAGCCCTACCCGCGAATCACCTACGACGAAGCGATCGCTCGGCTCAAGGCCAAGGGGTTAGCCGTCAACTGGGGCGACGATTTCGGCGGTGACGAAGAGACGGCGTTGTCGAGTGATTTCGAAACGCCCGTGCTGGTGCATCGTTACCCCGCCGCCTGCAAGGCCTTTTACATGAAACGCGATCCGGAGCGGCCCGAGCTGGCGCTGTGTGTCGATATGCTCGCGCCGGAAGGCTACGGTGAGATAATCGGAGGCGGCCAGCGCGAGGACGATTACGAGACGCTCAAGCAGCGCATCCTCGACCAGGACCTGCCGCTCGAACCCTTCAATTGGTACCTCGATTTGCGGCGGTACGGTTCAGTCCCGCACGCCGGGTTTGGGATGGGAATCGAGCGGATGGTGGCGTGGGCGTGCGGCATCCATCACATTCGCGAAGCGGTGCCGTTCCCGCGGATGATGGAGCGGCTGGAACCGTAGCCGCGTTCCCGGCAATTCCCGCTGCGGCATCGCAATTCGGAGAACGCTCGCGAGCGCGGCGCACCGCGCAGCGGCGAGATGCCTTTTGTGATGATTACCGCGTGTCCGCTCACGCGGCGGCGGCGCGGCCGCGCGGTTTTTGCCACGGATTCAGGATCCGCTCGCGCACGGCCACTTCGGCTTCCTCCATCACGTCGCGTACGACCTGGGCGGCTGGTTTGATCGACGCGATCATCCCGGCGCTTTGCCCGCAGGCCAGGCCGCCCTCCTCGGTCTTACCCTCGTAGCGTGCGATTTCGGCGAGCTTGAATCCCACGCGCATCGATTGCAGCGGAAACGGCAGGATTTCGCTTTCGCGGCCGAGCCACGAGTCGGTAAACCGGTTGCGAATCAGTCGGCAGGGCTTGCCCGAATGGCAACGGGTGATGGTGGTTCCCTCCTCGTCGATCTCGAGGATCCTGTTTTTGTAGTTGACGTGAGCGTACGCCTCGACCGTCGCGATAAAGCGGGTTCCCATCCAGACCCCTTCCGCTCCGAGCGCGAGCGCCGCGACGAGTCCGCGCCCGTCGGCAATTCCGCCGGCCGCGAGCACCGGTACGCGCACGGCGTCTGCGATCTGCGGTACCAGCGTAAGTGTGCCGATCCTGCCGGTATGGCCGCCCGCTTCGTGCCCCTGCGCGATGATCACGTCCACGCCCGAGGCTTCTAGCTTGCGCGCCTGCTTCACATTGCCGCACAGCGACATCACGACCACGCCGTCCTTGTGAGCCTGGTCGATAATCCCGGTGGGATTGCCCAGGCCCGAAACGATTACCGGGATCTTTTCCTCGAACGTCACATCGATCAGCCGCTGGACGTTGCCGGTGTAACGCACGACTTCGCGGGCGTTCGGGTCCGCCTTGACCTCGGCAAATAAAATATCGACGGCGAAGGGTCGGTCAGTCATGTCGCGGCAGAGTCGGATTTGATCTTTTAATTCCTGCGCGGTCATCGAGCCTGAGCCGAGACATCCAAGACCGCCGGCATTGGAGACCGCGGCGGCGAGCTCCGCATGCGCAACAAACCCCATCCCGGCTTGAAATACGGGATACTTGATATTCAGGCGCTGGCACAGCGGCGTATTGAAGAGCGAGTTGGTATCCATTAGTTCACCTCATAATGCGCGGCGGATATGCGCCCGTCGACTCGTCGACCAAGGCACGGGCGGCGCGTGCTGTCAAGTTCGGCTCGAAAATCAAAAAAGAAGGGGGGCGTTGCCGGAAGCGTGCGCACGCGCTAAAGACTTAGCGTCCGACGCGGGGATGTGTGATTCTGTTGGCCGGGGAACGTCGCATGGCAGCGACGATCTGACGTGGTTGCGTCTGGTCGCCGGGCCGCGCGCCATACCATCGAGCCGCTGCTCGGGGGAGCGGTATGGGCGGGCGGGGCGTGGAATCTGAGCGGGCCGGTGCGTGAAAGAAAGAGTCGCGCATGGCATTGCTTGGGGCTTGCGTTACTGGACGATCGCACGACAAGACGATAGTCGCGGGACGTCCGATCGAGGGTCTTCTCCTCCGTAGCCGGCGACACTGCTGGCCGGTTCAATCTTTGGGGTTTCCGAAAGCTGACGTCGAGTTCGTGATCTCGTCGGCGGGCCGCTCTGCCTCGATTCGCGGTGAAGCCAAAGGAGGTTGAGAACTTGCGAAACGGACCTTTGGTACGCAGAAGCGCACTCGTCTCGCGGGCAGCCCAGGCGGCGCCAAGACGTTTGAAATCCCCCGGCCCCTTCCGTTCCCAATGCAAGCAGATTTCGCCCGCAACCGACCTCTCCTTGACGAATTTCCAACCAGACGCCGAGGCGTCGTGCGCCCATCTGGAATGCCGGCTGCCGATCAACCTGCGGCAGTTTCTCGCCGAGCAGATGGGATCCGTGTTGCAAGCAGAAGACGATAGCTTGTTGAAGCTCGCCGCCAATGCGGACCGTGCAACCTTGAGCAAGCTCGCCCGCGCGATACGGCGCTATTCAACCGAACGTGCGCACGAGGCGTGGGCGGAATGCGCGGTAGGGCTCGCGCGTTTCGCGTGTTCGGACGAGAGCGCCGGCGCGCCGGCTGTGCTGTGCCTCAAATGCTGCTCCATCGATTTCGACGGCTCCGGCTCGCAGGCGCATCAGGCGCCCGGGTGTTTGACCCTTAATCTCGAAACTGCCGGTCTTGCCGCGAGCAAAGTTAAGTCGCCCGCACGCTTTGAGGCGGCGGTGGCGAACCACCTTCAGCGCCTGATCGAAGAATTCCGCGCGCTGCGAGTAGCATTCGGCCTGCCCCACTTCGAACTCGACAGTTACGTCAAGAATCACCAGGTCATATTCACCTGGCGTCCGCTGCCGACCACCTGAAGAGAGGCAAACCTGCCGCACGTGAAGCTATCGAAGTGCAGTGTGCGGAGCGAAGGATCGATCCCTCTCGTCATCCAATTCGTTCGCGCGGTCTCGTCGTCGCGAACGAATACTGCCACCCCGCCAGTCCTTTCTAACCGACTGGCCGACCATTGGACCGGCTAAGATTTCAAAAGAGGATCAGATCGAGGATGCACGCCGGCGGCGTTGCTCTTTGCGGCGGCGGCGCTGGGCTTCGGAACGTTTGCGTTTGCGGCGGACACTGGGCTTTTCGTAAAAAGCCCGCTTCTTCATCTCCTTAAATACTCCCTCTTTGGCCAGCTTGCGCTTCAGCACGCGCATAGCCTGGTCGAGGGAGCCTTCTACTCTAATTTCCATAGACCTCCATATGCGTTCAAATCAGGCAACCGAGAATAGGGCCGGCATCGCTGGGTGTCAACCACGAAAGAAGCGCGGCGCTTCGCCACCGGATGCTTCGACGATGACCAGGCGTGGCGGGCAAATCCCGCCCGATTGATGTATTACTCTGCCCAGTTACAGCAGCGAAGGAGACCACGATGGACCTGGGGTTGAACGGCAATGTCGCGATGATAACGGGAGCGAGCCGCGGACTTGGGCGCGCGATGGCGCAGGCGCTGGCCGCCGAGGGTATGCGCCTTAGTATCTGCGCGCGAGGCGGTCAGCCGCTCGAACAGGCCGCGGCCGAACTCAAGGCCGGCGGGGCGCAGGTGATCGCCAGCCCGGCTGACGTCAACAACGGGCCGGCGATGCAGGAGTGGGTCGCCCTGACCGTCAAACAATTTGGCGGAATCGACGTGCTGGTGAACAACGCCGGAGGTGCGCGCGTAGGCGCGCTTGCTCAACTGGACGAAGCCGCATGGCACGAGGCGTTCGAACTGAACTTTTTCTCGGCGGTCAGGCTTTCGCGGCTTTGTGCGGCCGAGATGCAGGGGCGCGGCGGCGGCGCAATTATCAACATAAGTTCGATCTATGGGCGGGAAGCTGGCGGTCCGCTGACCTACAATGCGTCGAAAGCGGCGATGATCTCTTTCACCAAGATGCTCGCGCGGGAACTCGCGCCCAAAGGCGTGCGAGTCAATTCAGTCGCGCCGGGATCGATCCTTTACCCGGGCGGCACATGGGAGAACCTCTTCAAGGCGAATCCGGCCTTCGAGAAGGATTTCATCAGCCACGAATTTCCGGCCGGACGGCTGGGACGTCCGGACGAGGTGGCCTACGCGGTGGTGATGCTGGCGTCGCCGAAGGCGAGCTGGATCACCGGCGTATGCATCCCGGTGGACGGCGCGCAGGGCAGGTCGATCATTTGAGGAGCTGCCGCGGCGCTATACCAGCGTACCGACGAGCGAATGCGAGGTGGCCGATTCGACGCGGACGGTTACGGTATCGCCCGGCTTGATCGCAGGCGCGGAGAGAAAAACCGCGGTCTTGAACTGCGGTGTCTTCCCCGCAAGCATCCCGATTCCACGCCGGGCCGGTCCCTCGACCAGCACCGGGAAGCATTCACCGACGATCGCGCAATTGCGCCGCAGCGAGATCTCTTCCTGAAGCGCGATCACCGCTGCAAGCCGCCGCGCCTTCTCGGGTTCGCTCACCGAGTCGCCCAGCTTGAAGGCGCGTGTGTGCTCTCTCACTGAGTATTTGAAAGTGAACGCCGAGTCATAAGCGACGGTTCGCATGAGTTCGAGCGTCGCCGCGAAATCTTGATCGTTCTCGCCGTGGAAACCGACGATGATATCGGTCGAGAGCGCCAACTGCGGAATCGCCGCGCGCAGCCGCGCCACCAGCTCGAGGTAATCCGCGACTGAGTATCCGCGCTCCATCGCAGTGAGAATACGGTCGGAGCCCGACTGTACCGGCAGATGAAGATAGGGCTGAACCTTTGGTTCGGACGCCATCGCGTCTATCACGCTGGCGGTCATGTCGCTCGGATGGGGCGAGGTGAAGCGGATCCGATCGATCCCATTGATCGCGGCGACCATCCGGAGCAGCGCGCCAAAATCGGTGCCGTCCACGCGATAGGCGTTGACAGTCTGCCCGAGCAGCACGATTTCTTTCACGCCGCGGGCGGCCAGCGCAGTCACTTCGCGCAGGATATCGGCTGGCGGAACGCTGCGTTCGCGTCCGCGCACATAAGGCACGACGCAGAACGCGCAAAACTTGTCACATCCGCGCATCGCGGTCACGTAGGCGCGGACACCATCATCATAATCAGGCGAGATATCGCCGTAGGTTTCACCGCGGTCCAGACGGACATCCACCGCCGGGTCGTAGCCTGTCCGCCCGATAAGCTCCGGCAAACGGCGATACGTATCCGGACCCGCGATCAGGTCGAGCCACGGCGCCTGCTCGGCCAGCCGCGCTCGATTATGTTGCGCCAGGCATCCGAGCAACCCCAGCTTCAACTCTGGCCGCTTGCTTTTGAGCCGCGCAAGGTCGCTTAAGCGTCCGAGCACGCGTTCCTGCGCATGCTCGCGGATAGCGCAGGTATTGACCAGAATTACGTCGGCGTCTTCGGGGCGCGAAGCGCTCGCATAACCTGCACGGTGCAGGACCGCCGAAACGGTTTGCGAATCCGCAATGTTCATCTGGCAGCCGTAGGTCTCGAGGTAGACGCGCGGCCGCGATACGGATGTGCTAGAAGCTGCCATCGGAAGCCAGATCTTAGGCCATGGGCGGCCGGCGACTCAACGTCGGCCGAGTTCTTCGGAAACGACCGTTGCGGGGCGGGGGTGGCGTGTTTATCTTTGGCATGGGAGCCGCCATGAGCCAGCATCGAAGACCCGCGTTCGAGCGAATGGAGGCAACGCTGCTCGCCTGCCCGCGATGCAATCGAGCGGTGAAGGTGCGCAAGCGCCTGCTTCTCGTTTTGCCCGAAGGCGACAAATACGAATACGTATGTCCCGATTGCGGCTCTACCTGTGGCAGCACCGTGGAACAGGATCCGCAGATGCGCCGGCTTACCTAGAGGGCCGGCGGTCAGCCCATCGCCTGCGCCGAAGTCGGTTCGATCTCGTATAGAACGCGGACCTCACCGGGCTGGCGAAACGGGTACTTTTGCCCAAGATATTTGTTCGCCAGGGAGTCGATGTGCGCGTCAGCGCCGTTCTCGGTGACGTTGACCACGCGCCCGCGAATCTGAAGGTAGCGGTACGGATTCTCGGGATCCATAATCGCAAGCGCGACGGATGCACCTTTTCGCATGGTTCGCGCCTTGACCCTCCCGCGCGCCGTGTTAACCCGGATTTTACCTCCGGTGTAGTCAAACCAAACCGGCGTCACCTGGGGTGTGCCGTCCTTCATCACAGTGGCGATATTGGCGAACGCCTTCTTGGCGCCGAGCAGATCGAGATACTTGTCGGGAACAACCGCCATGAGGGTACTCCTTTCTTACCAAGGCCGATGGATGAACCAGCGTAATCCCGGCCTTGGTCAAGTCAAGCGCGAACGGCTAAGGCCGGGGACCGTCCAGAGGTTCGAAAGCCGGCGAACCGGCGACCGAGTTACGCCAGGCAGGATGCCACGGCGGGATCACTCAGCCTTCGTCGGGGGAGCGCGCGGGGATTTCAAAATTATTCGGGCACTGCTCGACAGAGGCCGGGTTTGCGTGCAAAAGCAAAATCTTCGCACCCTGTCAGCGTGCTAAGCCCTTCCACGGCGTCCGCGATTAGCGCAAAATTTGACTCAAGTAATCGCTTGGGCTAATAGCGGAACTTAAAGAGGCTGGCGGCATATACGGACGAGCGGGCTCCGGCCAAGGTGTGATTTGCAGCGAGGAGGATATAGCGATGGCGCTTTTCAACAAGGAACCGGATAGGAATCTCAGGCCCGATCCTCAGAAGGGCCAGCCTCAAGTCCATCCGCAGCCCGCCTCGCAGCCGTCGAGCCCGACCGCGGCCGCAGCCAACGTCTCTCCGGTCGAACTCACACCCGTCTCGTCAACCCGTCCGGTCGAGGCCCGCTCCGAGCAGCGCGCATACCTGGACAGCGGGTCGAAGATCAGCGGCAAGCTCTCCTTCGACGGTCCAATACGGATCGATGGCAACGTCGACGGCGAAATTAACGCCAAGGACAACCTTACGATCGGCGAGAGCGCGGTTGTGACTGCACAGATCAAGGCCGCTTCGATAATCGTGGCGGGCAAGGTCAGCGGAGATATCATCGCCGCACAGCGAATCGAGATTCGACCCTCGGCCAAGGTACTTGGAAATCTGACCTCACCCGTTTTGGTTGTGCACGAGGGTGCATTGTTCGAGGGCCACTGCTCGATGCAGCCCGAGGCGGTACGCGAAGACCGCAAGGTCACCGTTTTTCCCAAAGAGGAGCGTGCGCTTCAGGCCGCCGGGGGGCAGAAGCAGGGCTAATCGCAACCGAGGCGTCCTGGAAGGACTTGCCCTGCATCGCGGCGTCTACTAGCGTCTCCCCTCGGGAGCTAATGTCGTAGAATGCACATACCGCCGGACTGGGGCATTTTCTTCGCCCTGATTGCGTCGTTTCTTGCTTTCTGGTTTATATTCCGCTGGCTTTTCTTCGGTCCATTCCTTAAGTTGATCGGCGACCGCGAGCGCCGGCTCAAGGACCTGAGCGAACGTACCGAGCGCCTGTTGCGCGACGAAAAAGCCGCTATCGCGGAGCGCGAGCGTACACTTGCCGCGGTACGGCGAGAGGCGCTTGCACGGCGCGACGGCGAACGGAGGCGTGCTGAAGAGGAAGCCGCGAAGATGATCGAAGAGGCAAGGTCTGACGCGAGGGCGGAACTTGAGCAATTACGGGCGGGAATCGAGCGGGAGTTCGAGGCCGCCAGCCGGCAGCTTGAAGAGTCGGCGCGGACTCTGGCAGCGGAACTTGCAGGACGCGTACTGGGCCGTCCGGTCGCTAATGGCAGCCAAGAACCCCTGAACTAGATGAAGTCACGGATCGCGATCGCAATTTTTGCGGGGGTGGTGCTTTGCCCGTCGCTTGCCCTTGCGGCCGAAGCCCCGGAAGCCGCCGGTAGCTGGTTCTCCCTGATCTTCTACGTCATCAATTTCGTCATCTTTCTCTGGATCCTCAGGCGCTACGCTGGCCCGCCGGTACGCCAATACTTCGGCGATCGTGCCAGGGGCCTGCGCGAGACGATGGGCCGGGCAGACGCTGCATTTAACGAAGCACAGGACCTCGCCAATCGCGCCGCCGAACGGATCGCCAAGCTCGAAGCCGAAAAAACGCAAATCTCCTCCGACCTCGCCGACGAAACCGTTTATCAGGTTGGCCGAATCTATGACCTCGCGCACGAGACCGTCGCGCGCATCAAGCACGACACCGAGATGACCACGGCTGCCCTGCGCGACGCTGCGCAACGGCGCGCTCGCGAATCGCTGGCCGCAGCGGCCGGACGAATCGCCCGCGATCTGGTCGAGCGCAGTTTCGTTCCCGCTGACCAAAGACGCCTCCTCGACGGGTTTCTCGACAAGCTGCGCGAAGAGGCTCGGCGATGAAAAGCTCGAAGGTCGCAAAGCGTTACGCACGCGCACTGGCGGGCCTTTCCACCGACCCGGCTCAGCTCGAGGCCTGGGGCGTCGAGCTCGAGCGCCTCGCGCAACTCGTCGGCGCGCCGGAAGTCGCCGCGCAATTGGCGTCGCCCGAAGTTTCGCCCTCAGCCCGGATCCGGGCGCTTACTGTAATCGGCGAACGGCTGGGACTTAGTTTTCCCTTGCGTTCCTTTGGCGCCGTCGTGGCGCGCCACGGCCGCATCGAAGACCTGCCAGCGATCGCGGAGGCTTATCGGCGCATCCTGGACGACTTGATGGGACGTGTTCGGCCGACCATTACCTTTGCAAGGTCGCCTTATGACGCGGAACTTGCGCAGGTGCTGGCGGGACTCGAGGCTATTGCGCACAAGAAGATCATTCCGACTGTCCGGGTCGACGCTGCTCTGCTTGGCGGTGTCGTCGTCGAACTTGAAGGTAAAACCTACGACGGCAGCTTGGCCACCCGCCTCGCCGAGGCGCAACGCCGTTTGGCCGGCTAATCGCGCAATTGAGACATCATAATATGGCAGAAATCAGACCAGCCGAAATCAGTGACATCCTCCGCAACGAAATCAAGGGCTTCGAAGGCTCTGTCGCCGTACGCGAGACCGGCCGCGTGCTCTCCTGCGGCGACGGTATCGCCCGCATTTACGGACTGCAAAACGCCGCCGCCGGCGAATTGCTCGAATTCCCGCATTCGATCTTCGGGATGGTCCTGAACCTCGAAGAGGATAACGTCGGTGCCGCCCTGTTCGGCGACCCGCAGGCAATCCGCGAAGGCGACGAGGTCAAACGCACCGGCCGCATCGCCGAAGTCCCCGTCGGTGACGCTCTCCTCGGGCGCGTGGTCAACGCGCTCGGCCAGCCTATCGACGACAAGGGGCCCATCAAGGCGACCGAGAGCCGCCGCATCGAGCTCAAGGCCCCCGGCATCATCAAGCGCCAGCCGGTCAAGGAGCCCCTCCAAACTGGCATCAAGGCGATCGACTCGATGCTCCAGATCGGCCGCGGCCAGCGCGAGCTGATTATCGGCGACCGCCAGACCGGCAAAACCGCTATCGCAATCGATGCGATCATCAACCAGCGCGGCCAGAACGTCCAGTGCATCTACGTCGCGATCGGGCAGAAGCGCTCGACCGTCGCGCAAGTCGTCGAGCGGCTGAGCCGCGCGGGCGCGCTCGAATACACCACGATCGTCGCTGCGACCGCCTCCGAATCGGCGCCTTTGCAGTTCATCGCGCCCTTCGCGGGATGCACCATCGGCGAATATTTCCGCGACACCGGCCGCCATTCCCTGCTCGTCTACGACGACCTCAGCAAACATGCGACCGCCTATCGGCAGCTCTCCCTGCTCCTGCGCCGCCCACCCGGCCGCGAGGCTTACCCCGGCGACGTCTTCTATCTCCATTCGCGTCTGCTCGAGCGCGCCGCCAAGATGTCCGACGAGTTCGGCAGCGGTTCGCTCACCGCGTTGCCGATCATCGAAACCCAGGCCGGCGATGTCTCGGCCTACATTCCGACCAATGTCATCTCGATTACCGACGGCCAGATCGTGCTCGACGCCGACCTTTTCTATTCGGGCATCCGGCCCGCCGTCAACGTCGGTCTTTCGGTCTCGCGCGTGGGATTCTCCGCCGCGGTCAAGGCGATGAAGCAGGTTGGCGGAACGCTCAAGCTTGACCTTGCGCAGTACCGCGAAATGGCGGCCTTCGCGCAATTCGGTTCCGAGCTCGATCCCGCCAGTCAGCGACTGCTCCATCGCGGCGAGCGGTTGACCGAGATGCTCAAGCAGAACCAGTACGAGCCGTTACCGATGGAGAAGGAAGTCCTGATTATCTTTGCGGCCAACGAGGGCTATTTCGACAAGCTCGAAGTCTCCCAGGTCAAGCCCTTCGAGCGCGACCTCTACGCCTTCATCGACGCCAAGCACAAGGATCTGCTCGATGATATCCGGACCAAACGCGAGATCGGCGACGATACGCGCAAGCGCCTGCTCGCCGCACTCGACCAGTTTATGCAGACCTTCACGCCCGCGCAGTCGGCCGCGTAGCGATGCGCTTTTGAATTGAGGTAATTCCGGAGCCCGCCGCAATCGTGCGGGCGTTGTGAGGAATGGCGACACTCAAGGCAATCCGCCGGCGCATTTCGTCGGTCAAGTCGACCCAGCAGATCACGCGCGCGATGAAGCTCGTGGCCGCCTCGCGCCTGCGCCGCGCTCAGGAAGCCCTGCTCAACGCGCGTCCCTATCACGAGGCGCTCAAGCGCGTTTCCGATTCGCTGCTGCTGTCCGCGCCCGAGGTGACCGCGCCCGCGGAGGACGCCAAACGCGCGATGCTGATGGTGGTGGCCGCTTCCGATCGCGGACTGTGCGGCGGCTACAATTCCAACCTGCTGCGCATGGCCGAGGAAACCGCTCGCCGCGCTCGCACGAGCGGCATCGAGGTGAAGTTTTTCGCAATCGGCCGCAAAGCCCTCGACCATCTGCGTCGCACCGCTCAACCGATCGACGCCGAGCGCATCAACAACGCGCCTCGCCTGGCGACCGTCGGGCTCGCGCGCGACATCGCAAGCAAGATCCTCTCCGACTGGCGCACCGGCGCGATTGTCGAGGCCGGGATTGTCTACAACAGCTTCCATTCGGCTCTGTCGCAGCGCCCGACCTACGAGAAGCTGCTGCCGGTCGAACCACCCGAGGCCGCCGGAGAGCCGACCGCCCGCACCGACTATCTGATCGAGCCCAGCGCCGCCGAACTCGTGCCCGTCGTGCTGCGCAGTTACCTCGAAGCCGCGGTGCTGCACGCGCTCCTCGAGGCCGAGGCCAGCGAGCATGGCGCCCGGATGACCGCGATGGACGCGGCGACCAATAACGCGGTCGAGATGATCTCACGGCTTACGCTCGAGATGAATCGCGCGCGCCAAGCCGCTATTACCAAGGAACTGATGGATATCGTGGGCGGGGCCGAAGCCCTGCGCGGATAACAAAAAGTAAGCTAATCTCCAGGTAAAAGATTCTTTGCCATGACTGCACAATCAACCGGCCACATCAATCAGGTTCTGGGCAACGTCATCGACGTCGAGTTCTCCAACGGCTCGCTGCCCCCGATCTTGAACGCCTTGCGCGTCACCAATCCCTCGATCGACGACCGCCCCGGCAATCTTGTGCTCGAAGTCGCGCAGCATCTCGGTGAAAACACCGTCCGCTGCATCGCGATGGACTCCACGGAGGGCCTTGTCCGCGGGATGGAGGTAACCGACACCGGTGCCCCCATCTCGGTTCCGGTCGGCAACGGCACTCTCGGCCGCCTGATGAACGTTACCGGCGACCCGGTCGACGAAGCCGGGCCGATCCAGGCTGATCGCCTCTCCCCGATCCATCGCGAGGCCCCCGCCTTCTCCGATCAGGGCATCGAAGTCGAAATCCTCGAAACCGGCATCAAGGTCATTGATCTCATCTGCCCCTACGCGCGCGGCGGAAAAATCGGGCTCTTCGGCGGTGCAGGTGTCGGCAAGACCGTCACCATCCTCGAGCTCATCACCAACATCGCCAAGGAGCACGGCGGCGTGTCGGTCTTTGCCGGCGTCGGCGAGCGCTCGCGCGAGGGCAACGACCT
>DASPQS010000252.1:0-2348 GCA_035624865.1 Binataceae bacterium (SeqCode)
GACCGGCGGCAATTTCACGGTCTGGGCGCTCGCGGCCGCGACCAATGCCAGAGTAAGTACAAAGCGTTTCATTGTTCGTCACCTCCCGCCGCAGCACTTTCGGGTATCAACGTCGCGACCGTGCGGTTCTTCGCGGTGAAGTACTTCGCCGCGACCTGCTGAATATCGGCGGAGGTCACCTTGGAGATCTCGTCCACAACGGTGAACAGCTTCTTGTAGTCGCCGTAAAAAATCTCGTAACTGCCGAGGGTATTCGCCTTGCCGTTGATCGTAGCAAGCTGACGGTACAAGTTGGCGGTGATCGAGTTGCGCGACTTTGTCAGCTCGCCGGCAGTTACCCCGTCCTTGACGACCTTCGCCAGCTCGTCGTAAAGGGCGGCCTCGGCTTTCTTCGGGTCGACTCCGGTGCGCAACTGCATGTAGAACACGTAGAGGTATGGGTCGAGCGAGTTATCGGCGTTGCCGCCGACCTGGAGCACCAACTGGTCCTGGTCGACCAGGCGGCGGTAGAGGCGCGAGCTCCGCCCGGCAGTCAAGACGTCATCGAGGACCGTGATGACTTTGTCGTCGGGCGAGCTCGACTGGGGAATGTGAAACGCAACCAGCACGATGGGCAGCGCCGCGGGGCGGTGAACCTCGAGGCGGCGCTCGCCGAGCTGCTCCGGCTCCTTGGTGCGCACCGGCGGCGGTGGATCGTGTTGGGGAATCGGCGCCAGGTACTTCGCGGTGAGCTCCTTGATTTGCTCGAGGGTCACGTCGCCGGAAATGACCATGACGCAGTTATTGGGCGCGTAGCCCATCTTGAAGTGCGCCTGCAGGTCGTCCATCGTCCAGGACTCGATGTCCGATGGCCAGCCAAGAACGGGGAAGTGGTAGGGATGCGCCACGAACGAGACGGCTTCGAGTTGCTCGAAGAGCGCACCCCAGGGATTGTTGTCGACCGAAGTGCGCCGCTCGGAGTAGACGACGCCGCGCTCGCTCTCGATCATCTTGGGATCGAAGGAGAGATCGCGGATGCGATCGGCCTCCATCTTGAACATGAGCTCCAGGGCGGGGGGCGGAAACCAGTCCTGGTAGACGGTGACATCGCGCGACGTGTAAGCGTTGTTGCTGCCGCCGTTCTTCTCCATTTGGATGTCGAACTGTTTCGGGCCGAATTGCTTCGCGCCGTTGAACATCATGTGTTCGAAGAAATGGGAGAGGCCGGTGGTACCCGGCCGTTCGTTGCGCGCGCCGATTTTGTAAAAGAAGTACAGGGCCACGCTGGGGATGTCGTGGTCCTCGTTGACCAGGACCTTCATGCCGTTCGGCAGCATGAAGGTGTCGACCTTGAGCGTCTGCGCCGGGACGAGGGCGCAGGCGAGGACAAGCATAAACGCGAGACGCTGCATGAGGCTAGAATAGCGAATTGCCATCCATGAGCCCCCGGCTCGTCTCGATACTCGTTCCCCTCTACAACGAAGAGGAGTTCATCGGGGCGTTACTCGAGCGCGTAGCCGCGGCGCCGTTGCCGGAGGGTTGCGAGCGCGAGGTGATCGTGGTGGACGACGGCTCGACCGATGGCTCGGGGGAAGCCGCCGCGGCCGCGATTGCGCGGCATGCTCCCTGGATGCACCTGATGCGACATCGTGCCAATCGCGGGAAAGGCGCGGCCATACGCACGGCGCTGGCCGAGGCGCGGGGAGAGTTCACCATCATCCAGGATGCCGATCTGGAATACGACCCGCGCGAATACGTCAGACTGCTGAAGCCGCTTCTGGAAGGCAACGCGGACGTGGTGTACGGCTCGCGTTTCCAGAGTGCGGGGGAGCGCAGGGTGCTGTATTTCTGGCACGCGCTGGCGAACCGGCTGCTGGTTACTCTTGTAAATCTTGTGGCCGATCTCAACCTGACCGACGTCTGGACGTGTTACAAGGCGTTTCGCACGGAGTTACTGCGCGGTATTCCGATTCGGAGCAACCGCTTCGGATTCGAGCCGGAGATTACGATCAAGCTCGCGCAGCGGCAGGTGGCGATCTACGAGACGCCGATCAGTTACTACGGGCGGACCTATGAAGAGGGCAAGAAGATCGGTAAGTGGGACGCCATCGCCGCGCTCGGAACCGTGCTCCGGTGCGCGCTGACGCGGGACATCTACACCTCGACCGGTCCGGAGATTCTGGACACGCTGAGCGGCGCGCCCCATTTCAATAAGTGGATGGCAGACACGGTGGCGCCGTACCTGGGTCAACGCGTCCTGGAGATCGGCGCGGGAATCGGCAACCTGACGCGGCACCTAGCGCGGCGCCGCGAGCGTTATGTCGCGACCGACATCGACCGCGAGGCACTGGCGCGGCTACGCTCGCGTC
>DASPQS010000253.1:0-13834 GCA_035624865.1 Binataceae bacterium (SeqCode)
CGCCCACGTCGTTCATGACCTTGGCGTTGATCTTGAGCAAATCGTCACGGCTCATGCCGGGCTTGCGCGGCGACCCCGACGTCACCACGCAGCAATCGGCGCCCTCGATCGCCTTGATATCGATCGAGCCGGTGACGTCGATATCGGCGCCCAGCACCGGCGCGGATTCCAGCATATCCAGCGCCTTGCCCTGCGGCAGGCCGTCGATGATGTCGTAGAGGACGATATCGCCCAGGCCGCGCAGGAAGCACAGATGGGCGCAGGTTGCGCCGACGTTGCCGGCGCCGATAAAGGCTATCTTCTTTCTCTTTGCCACGGCTTGTATCGCAGTTCTCGCTGGTAAATTTTCCGTGAGCGTAACTTATATGTCGGCGTTTTGGAATTCCGACGGCTTAATACCGGAAGCGGGTTCCATCGCTACGGGAGCGCGAGTTTTCCGCGGTTGAGACTAAATAGCAGCCCGCCAACTGCTAGTGAAGCGCGGCGGTGTCCCAATTTGAATGTGGCAAACCGGCTTCGTGGCTCCCGGGGAGTCCGAGGCTCAACGCATGGGATAGAAGCCGCCACCGGGAGTCGCGGTCGAGCCTCGCGGCGGGGTGAGCATCGGGCTGGTGGAGGGGATGGGGCCGGTGGTCGACGGCGGCACCACGATTCTGCCCGGCACGAGCGGCATCATTGCGCTGGCGCGGGTCGTCGTGG
The DNA here is from genome assembly GCA_035624865.1 of Binataceae bacterium (SeqCode). Taxonomy (GTDB): domain Bacteria; phylum Desulfobacterota; class Binatia; order Binatales; family Binataceae; genus JASHZA01. The sequence continues at coordinate 700 of DASPQS010000253.1, forward strand.
CCGGGCTGGGCGGGCATCCGGGGCGGGCCGCTGGGGCGGGGGTAAGGAGATCCGAGGATGGGACGCACGGCGGGGTGTTGCCGAGGAATCGTGAAGCGGTCTCGAAATTGTTTTCACGGACGGGAGCCATCGTCGCGCATCCGCAGAGGCCGATAGACAAAAGCCAGACAGCGAGGGCGGCGCGGATCGAGCGGGGTTTTGTGGCATCCGTGCGGTCGTGGTAGTGAGACCTCGAACCAAGTTTAACAACAGGAGGGCGAGCCATGGCGGACCTTGAAGCGCGCGTCAAAGAACTCGAAGCCAAGGTGCAGGAGCTAACCGATCGCGAGGCGATTCGTGACCTGCGTTACCGTTACCATGAATACGTCAACGAGGGCAGGTTCAAGGATATCCCGGAACTATTCACCGAGGACGGCGTGCTCGACTTCGCCCATCTGGGGAAGGCGACGGGGCGCACGGAGCTATTGAAGTTCTTCGGGGCGCTGGGCAGTACGCCGTCGGAAGCCGAGAAGAATCGCCCGCGGATCACGTGGGTGAAACAATTCATCCACAACCACGTGATCCATCTGCACGGCGACAAGGGCCACGGATTTTCGTACCTCGAGGCCAAGCCGATCTATAACAACGAGGCGTTCCTGGTCGCCGCGCGTTACGACGACGAATACGTCAAGCGCAACGGGGAGTGGAAGTTCACCAAGATGAGCCTGGTGCCGTACTTCATGGTGCCGTTCAAGGAGGGGTGGGCGCAGAAGGACCGGATCAAGATGGGGACGCATTAGGGAACAAAAACGGCCGGTGGGTAATCCCGCCGGCCGTTGTGATGTGCGTTTAGCGAATCGCCGCTACATATTCTCGACGATCGCCTTGCCGAACTCGGAGCACTTGAGCAGCTTCGCACCGGTCATCAGGCGCTCGAAGTCGTAGGTCACCGTCTTGTTGGCGATCGACCGCTCGATCCCGCGGATGATCCCGTCGGCGACTTCCTGCCATCCCATGTGCTCGAACATCAGGACGCCGGAGAGGATCACGGAACCGGGATTGACCTTGTCCTGGTTCGCGTACTTCGGTGCGGTGCCGTGGGTGGCCTCGAAGATCGCGTGGCCGGTTATGTAATTGATGTTGGCGCCGGGGGCGATGCCGATTCCGCCGACCTGGGCGGCCAGCGCGTCGGAGAGATAGTCGCCGTTGAGGTTGGTGGTCGCGATAACGTCGAACTCATCGGGGCGCGTCAGCGCCTGCTGGAACGTGATGTCCGCGATGTTGTCCTTCACCAGGACCTGACCCGCAGGGGGATTGCCGCCGCAATCGTCCCATCCGATCGCCCTGCCCTTGTACTCGCGGCGGGTCAGTTCGTAACCCCAATCGCGGAAGGCGCCCTCGGTGAACTTCTGGATGTTACCCTTGTGGACCAGGGTCACGCTCTTGCGCTTGTGAGAGATCGCGTAGTCAAGCGCGGCGCGAATCAGGCGTTCCGATCCCTCGCGCGAGACGGGCTTGATGCCGATGCCGGAAGTGTTGGGGAAGCGAATCTTGGTCACGCCCATCTCTTCGATCAGAAACTTGATGAGCTTGCGCGCTTCGGGAGTCTCAGCCTGCCATTCGATTCCCGCATAGATGTCTTCCGCGTTCTCGCGGAAGATGACCATGTCGACCTTTTCTGGATTCTTGACCGGGCTCGGCGTGCCCTTGAAGTAGCGCACGGGGCGCAGACAGACATAAAGATCCAGCAGTTGGCGCAGCGCGACGTTGAGCGATCGGATGCCGCCGCCGACCGGTGTCGTCAGTGGTCCCTTGATTCCGACCAGGTACTCGCTGAAGGCCTCGACTGTTTCGTCGGGCAGCCACGAATTGAACTGCTTGAACGGTTTCTCGCCGGCAAAAACCTCCATCCAGGCGATCTTGCGCTTGCCGCCATAAACTTTCTCGACAGCGTGGTCGAAGACATACTGCGAGGCGCGCCAGATGTCGGGGCCAGTGCCGTCGCCCTCGATAAACGGGATGATCGGCTGATCCGGAACCTGGAGCTTGCCGTTGACGAGCTTGATTTTTTCGCCCTTGCTCGGAACCTTGATGTGTTTGAACGCCATCTGCCTTACACTCACCCCGTCCTAAAGGTAGTTTTGCGCGCCATGGCGGCTGCGCCGTTAACGCCCGCGATCATGTTGCGCTTAATGATATAGCAAACCCCTGTCGAAGCCAGCAAAAGCGCAGCCGCAAGCGCCCAGCTTCGTCGACGCCCGCATGCCTTGCTCACGCGGGCGGCCCGATGCTATTTCGGTTTCGCGAACGCACGCGCAATCTCTTACGCCGCGGAGCAATTATGGATTTTAGATATACGCCACAAGAAGAGGCCTTCCGCTCGAAGCTTCACGCATGGCTCGAGAAAACTTCGGCGGAAGTTTTCGGCCGCGGCAAGGACGGCGGAGTAGGCGCTTCCACCGCGAGCCTGCTCGACGTCGGCGACGACACGCGATGGCAACGCCTGCGCGAGTACCATCGGCGGCTCTATGATTCGGGCTACGTGGCGCTGCATTGGCCCAAGGAGCACGGTGGCGGCGGCGCGACCCTGATGGAGCAGGCCATCTACCAGGACGAGGTCTTGAGCTACGCCCTGCCTCTCTACGGCGCCAACCAACTCGCGATCGACCGGATCGGCCCGACCCTGATGTTCATGGGGACCAAGGCGCAGAAGGATCGCTATCTGCACAAGATGCTGACCGGTGAGGAAATCTGGTGCCAGGGTTATTCGGAACCCAACGCCGGCTCCGACCTCGCCGGTATTCAGACCCGCGCCGTGCTCGACGGCGACACCTTCGTAATCAACGGGCAGAAAGTGTGGACCAGCCTCGCCCATCGGGCGCAGATGCAGGTGCTGCTGGTGCGCACCGATCCCGAAGTGCCCAAGCACAAAGGCATTTCGTATTTGCTGGTCGACATGAAGAGCCCTGGTATCATGATTCGCCCGCTGGTGCAGATAACGGGCGAGGCCGGCTTCAACGAAGTTTTCTACGACAACGTTCGCGTGCCCAAGGAAAATATCGTCGGCGAGATCAACCAGGGATGGCAAGTCTCGATCGCGACCCTGATGTATGAGCGCGTCTCGGGCGGCACGCGCCATCCGGTTCAGCGCACGATTACCGAGTTGCTCGAACTCTCGAAGCAGGTGGAATTCGAGGGGATCACCGCAAACAAACATCCGTACGTGCGGCAGAGATTGGCGCAGTTCGCGGTCGAGGCCGAATGCCTGCGGTTGAGCCGCTATCGGTCGCTCACTTCACAACTCAAGGGCAAGATCCCGGGACCCGAGAGCTCCTTCGGCAAACTCTTCGCAACCGAACTCAATCTGCGGGTCGCGATGTTTGCCGACGAGTTGCTCGGACCTTACGCAACGGTCGACAAGGGCTCGATCGGAGCGGTCGAGGGCGGACGCTGGATGGCGCGGTCGTTGGCGGCGCGCGGCCTCACGATCGCCGCGGGCTCGAGCGAAATTCAGCACAACATCATCGGCGAGCGCGTTCTGAAGTTGCCCAAGGGTTGATGAATCTCGGGCGCCGTGTCTGTTGGCAGCGGCGAGGAGCCGCTACAATTTGCGGTCGTTGGGTGGCGCGTATGGGTGGACGTGGCGGCCGGATACGATTGCTGTGCGGGCTGACTCTGATCAGCGCCGCGGGATGCGCCACGCATCAGGCGCCCCCACCGCTTGCGGTCTCGCCTCCCCCGATCGTTTCGCATCCGTCGCTCGTCGGAACCGCCTCGTGGTACGGCCCCGGCTTCAACGGCCATCGCACCTCGAGCGGCGAGATCTACAACCAGGACGATCTTACCGCCGCCTCGACCCTGTTTCCGCTCGGAACCCGCCTCCTCGTTACCGATCGCGACAACGGCCGCTCCGTCGAAGTCACCATTAATGACCATGGCCCTTACCTGAAGGGCCGCGGCATCGACCTCTCCGAACGGGCGGCCCAAGTGCTTGGGATGATCGGTCCGGGCACCGCACCGGTGCTGATGGAGGTCCTTGAGACACCGCCGGGCGGGCCCGCGCTGGGTCAACGTTACTTCGTGCAACTAGGCTCCTTCTCCGACCCGCAAAATGCACGCCGCCTCGGCGAGCGTTTCGCCGCGCGCTACCCGGACGTGCAAATCGAAGAGACCCGCGGGAGCGAAAGCCGTCACTACCGTGTGCGGATGGGGGCCTTCATCACTCGCCAGGCGGCCGAAGAGCGCGCCATGCATGTGGCCGGCTTTGGCTATCCGATCGTCATTGTTACGGAATAGCGCACCACTCGTGGCGTAAAAACGGCGAATGATAACGTTAGGAACATTAGTGGATAATCGCACACGATACGGCAAAATAGCTTTGATAATCCCTACGTAGCAATGCTATGCTGGCCATATGCCAGCACGAACCCACATCCGCGCGGTCATTCTGATTGTGGGTCTGTCGTTGCTTGGCGCGTTCGCCTTCGCCGGTCGTGCCGGCGCGCTTGTGCATAACGGCGCGCTTGACATCAACAAGGCAGTCGCGACCGAACAAACCATCCAAATCGTCCGCGATCTTCACTTCAAGCGCGACGTCGGTGTCACCGTGATGACGCCGGATCAGGTGGCGAAGATGCTGGCGGTGCCCAAGCTGGGAGATCCCTCGGACGACCAGATTGCAGCGGAAGGAGCTGCGGGCGCGATGCTCGGGCTCTTTCCTCAAGGGATCGACCTCAAATCCGCCTCGATCGAAACGCTGAAAGAACAGTTACTCGCCTTCTACGACTTCAACACCAGGCACATGGTGGTGATCGACGGCGGTGATCAAAGCGTCAGCTCGAATATCGAGTTGGCGGGCGAGCGCGCGGGCCTGCGCGACTATCTCGGCTACCTGATTCTCGCGCATGAATACACGCACGCGCTTCAGGATCAGAATTTCCACCTCGGCGAGAAGCTGCGGCGATTGCGCGAAGACACCGATGCGGAACTGGCGTTGCGTTCGGTGGCCGAGGGTGACGCGACACTCGCCGGATGGGGTTACGTGTTGGGCAAGATGGACGTCGGTACGGTCCAGATGCTCGAGTCGGACGTCAAGACCTTTACCAAAGACTACACCCTCCATCCCAAAGGCGGATCGCTGGCCGCCTACGAATATTTCAATTTCCCCTACGTTCAGGGGCTGCGCTTCGTCAGTGAAGCATACAAGCGCGGCGGCTGGGCCGCGGTTGACGCGCTCTATCGCGATCCGCCGGAATCGACCGCGCAGATCATGGAGCCCTCGCTTTACTTCGACCATCGCACGCGCCCGCTCGAGGTTGACCTCTACGGCTACGACCCGATGCTCGACGGCTGGCAGATGGTCGAGAGTGACACCAGCGGCGAGCTCGCGCTCCAAGTCATCCTCGAGCGCAACCTGGGGGTCAACTCGCGGGAGATCACGCCCGCTTTCGAATGGGCCGGCGACCGCCTGGCGCTTTTCCGCAGGAATGGAGAAATCGGAGCGTTGTGGTTGATCGCGTTCCGGGATCAGTCTTCGGCCCGGAGCTTCGCTGCGACCTACAAGCGCGTGCTCGATCGCGTGCTCGGAAGCCGCACACCGCGTCTGGTTGAAAGCCGGGATAGCGCGGTCCTGGTTATCGCGGGCGCGCCGGCGCGTATTTCCGGGCTCGCCGCGTCGGTTTGGAAATCGAGCGTGATCGCCGTGCCGCAGCCCAGGGACTTGACCGCCTCCGTCGATCTCGATGACGCCGCCGCGGATGTGCCGCGCCGACGGCAAAGTTCGCCGGCGGAATCGGCCGGCTTCGTGGATCGCGTTAAGCAGATAATCCGGCGTCTGGCCGCCTCGCAGTCCAAGCCGCTGTTCGAATCCGGCAAGGACGGCAAGGACAACCAGGGCGATCCCGACCTGCTCCCTTGATGCCCGCCGCAGGCTAAGCGTATCGTCCGCCCCCGATGACCCGCCCGAAAGACGGAAGCGAGACGCTGGTCCGCCGCGGCAGCGTTGACCACGTTAACGGCAAGCCCGCTTCGGTGTTCAAGCACCGATTGCTCTTCGCGTGCGTCCGCAAGCTGCGCTGGCTGCTCGCGCTGGCCGTCATCGTGCTGTGCGGATGCGCATACGCCCTGGTTCATGGCGGCACGGTCGACGTCGCCAAGGCCGACCAGGTCAAGAGCGGTATCCAGAAGATCCGCGAGCTCAATTTCAAGTCTCCCGTCCCGCTCGTCGTCAAAACCCGCGACGAGGCCGAGCGCATAATGATCGCCGAGATCGCGCGCGACCATTCCGACGAGGATTTGCGAATCGGGGGGCTGACCGGCGCAATGACCGGCCTCTTTCCACCCGGAATCGATCTCAAGGGCGAGACCCTCAAGCTGTTGCGCAGCCAAATCGCCGGATTTTACGAACCTCACGAGAAACAGATGGTACTGGTCGAAGACAGGGGCGGTTTCGGCTTCTGGAACGGCGCGGCTCAATTCGTAACCCGGCGCGACCCGGCCGGCGAGATGCTGTTGGCTCACGAACTGACCCATGCGCTTCAGGATCAGGCTTTCGGCATCGATGCGATGCTCAAGCGGGTCAAGGATAACGACGATCGGTCGCTGGCTCTTAAGTCGGTTGCGGAGGGTGACGCCACTCTGGCGGGCTTCGCCTACATCGCGGGCGGCCTTACCAACACGAGCGTCGACGCGGTCGTCTCGAAGCTTGCGAATCTGCCCGAAGCCTTCAACGCTGAGTCCGGCGACGTACCCGAAGGGCTGAGCACGCCGCTATTGTTCCAATATTCGGGCGGGACGCGCTTCGTCGGCGAGGCCTGGCGTCGCGGCGGATGGGCAAAGGTCAATGCGCTTTACGCCAATCCGCCCGCCTCGACCCAGCAGATAATGCAGCCTGAACTCTACTTCGACCATCCGTCGCCGCCCGCCCGCATAACCATCGCGGGTTACGCGGACGCGCTCAAAGGGTGGAAGCAGGTCGACGACGATACCTATGGCGAACTCCTCCTCGGCGTCATCCTGAAGCGCAATCTCCCGGCGCGTGCGCCTGCTCTCGGCACTTTGCCGAACTGGGCCGGCGATCGGATCCTTGTATTCGAAAAGGGCAAGGCGCTCACGCTGGTCTGGATTATCGCGTTCCGCAATGACGCCTCAGCGGCGCAATTTGCTCGGGCGTACGGCAGCATCCTCGACCACCTGCGCGGCGAGAATAATCCGCATCGCGTCGAAGCGCGGTCCGCCACGGTGCTGATCGTCATCGGCCAGGACCCCGCCAATCTGGCGCAACTCGCGTCTGACTTATGGATGTCCAGCAAAGTCGATCGGATTGTTCCGGCGCCTGCAATTTCGCCGGCGGCCACCGCAGGCACGGCAAGTCCGGAGCCTTCGGCTATTCATCCGCCCTCCTGACGGCTCCGGCGCCGGGGCGTCGCATGGCTATGTCGAGCGGTTTAGGCTAACAACATAACCGTCAAGATCTTTGGCGCGAGGACAAAATCGATGGACTTGGGACTAAAGGGCAAGGTGGCGCTCGTCACCGGCGGAAGCAAGGGTCTGGGTCGAGCAATCGCTGAGGAACTCGCGAAGGAAGGTGCGGACATATCGATCTGCGCCCGGGGCAAGCAGGACCTGGAAAAGGCTGTCGAGGCGCTGCGCGGCTACGGGGTGCGCGTCCACGCGGTTACCGCGGATGTTGCGAACGCGGCCGATACTGCGAAGGTGATCGATAGTACTATTCGAGAGCTCGGGCGCATCGATATCTTAGTGAACAACGCGGGTGATGCATGGCTCACTCACGCCCTGAATACGACCGACGAGGAATGGCGCTACTGCCTCGAAGTCAATCTGATGAGTGCGGTTCGCTTCACGCGCGCGGTGGCGCCGCACATGCGCAAGCAGGGTGGCGGCAGGATCATCAACCTCTCCACGGTCAGTGCTCACACGCCATTGCAAACGATGGATGATTATTCGAGCGCCAAGGCCGGTATATTGGCTTTCTCGAAGTCGGTGGCCTTCGAACTCGCACCTGACAACATCCTGGTGAACTGCGTATGCCCGGCGCTGATTCATTCGCCGTTGTGGGAGAAGATTGCCGACTCCGCGGTCGGACTTTTCGGAAAGAGCCGTGACGAGGTGTACCAGAACCTTGCCAATCAATTCGTCCCGCTCAAGCGCTTCGGCAATGCACCCGAAGTGTCCGGACTCGTCGCGTTCCTCGCGTCCGAACGCTCGTCGTTCATCACCGGCAGCCGCTTTGACGTGGACGGCGGTATGACCAAATCGATTTAGAAGAGGCCTTCGAGGAAAAGATGAGCGTGATTTACGGCGATCGCCACCGTGCTCTGCAAGAGACGTTCGATACCTCGCGCCTGGCTGATCGGATCGAGGAAGCGATCGTGCGGCCGGATATTCCGCGCGACCATCAGGCCTTTATCGAAAGCCGCGACATGTTCTTCCTCACCACGGTCGATCATCGCGGCTATCCCACCTGCTCGTACAAAGGTGGCGCTCCCGGCTTTGTCCGGGTGGTGGACCCGAAGACCATCGCGTTCCCAAGTTACAACGGCAACGGCATGTTCCTGTCGATGGGTAATATCCTGACCAGCCACAAGGTTGGAATGTTGTTCATCGATTTCGAGACCCCCCACCGGGTGCGCGTGCATGGCATCGCGAGCATCGACCGCAATGACCCGCTGATGGCGGACTATCCCGGCGCGGAACTGCTGGTGCGCGTCGCGGTCACCGAGATTTTCATCAACTGCCCGCGCTACATCCACAAGTACCAGCGCGTCCAAACGTCGAGGTACGCGCCACAAGCGGGATGCGAAGCGCCACCGCCGCCGCAATGGAAGCGTATCGATGCGATGCAGGACGTACTGCCCGAACGCGAAAAGGAAGTCGCCAAAGAAATGGGCGGAACGATCACGTTCGATGAGTACCAGGCGCTGGTAATCAAGGGCGAGGGCTGATCGCGGATACGCCGGCAGCGATTCAATCCAGGGACGATCGAATTCGGGATTCGGCGTTCTGAAAGAGGAAATCCGCGCGCGACTATGCGCTGAGAAGCTCGCGCGCCTTGATTATCAGATCGCGCTCGCTCTTGTGGCTCGCCTGCGCGGGCGCCTGCTCGAGCGGCACCCACGCGACCTCCTCGATCTCTTCGTCATGGGCCGAAGGGTCGCCCCCGACACATTCCATCAGGAAGAAATGGACGCGCTTGAAAACCCGCGTCAGGCGTCCGTCGCCGCGATCGCGCCACGAATAGACATACGATACTTCGCCGAGCGCTTCTCCGGCCGCGACTCTGAGCCCGGTCTCCTCCGAGGCTTCGCGCAAGGCGGCCTCGAGCAATCCTTCGCCTTTTTCGACATGGCCCTTGGGCAAGACCCAGGTGCGTTTGCCGGCCGGGCGGACGAGAACCACTTCCGCCGCGCTGTCGCCTTCGCGCCGCCGCCAGATGAGGCCACCGGCCGAAAGCTCGTGCCGGATCTGCACCGGTTCCCTGGGCTTGCTGCGCTTTGGTCTGCCTTCCATCCGCCCCGCTTGTCCGCCGGCATTACTCCTGGAGCAATCCGCGCGACACAATCCTCTAACCAACATCACCGAGGCTGAAGCCCCAATCAAGCATTCTGGAAATCGCCACGCGCGCGTTGGCCGAGGCCGGGCTCGCCAGTTCCGGATCGCGCCGCAGCCATTCTTCGGCCATATCGCCGGCGCGCTCGATCAGGTCGGCGCTGCGGATGAAACGGGCAAAACGCAGGGGCAGCGTCCCGCTCTGACGGGTACCGAGCAGGTCGCCCGGCCCGCGTAGCGCAAGGTCCGCCTGCGCCACTTCGGCACCGCCCGGATTGCGCGCCAGCAAATCGAGCCGCGCCATCGCCTGCGCGCTGCTTCCCGGAGATACCACCAGGCAGCAGCGCGAAGGGTTGGCGCCGCGCCCTACCCTGCCGCGCAACTGATGCAATTGCGCGAGGCCGTATCGCTCGGCCGCGACCACCACGATGATCGTCGCCTCCGGCACATCGATTCCGACCTCGACCACCGTGGTCGCAACCAGCACGTCAAGCGCGCCGTCGCGAAACTCACGCATCACGTGCTCCTTCGCGGCAGCCTGCATGCGCCCGTGGAGCGTCCCGATACGAAAGCCGCGCAGCGCGCCCTCGCTCAACAGTCGCGCCCTCGCAGCGACGGAATTCGCATCCTGGTCGTCGATCACCGGCACCACGTAATAGGCGCGGCGGCCCTGTTCCACCTCGGCGCGCACCAACGCATCGACTTCGCCGATTCGGCTCTCGGGGGAAATCGTGGTAGCAACCGGAGTCCGTCCCGGCGGCATCTCGTCCAGCACTGAGACCTCGAGATTGCGAAACAGCGTCAGCGCGAGGCTGCGCGGAATCGGCGTCGCGGTCATCAACAGGACGTTGGCCTGGGATCCCAGGCCAATCAGGCGCGCTCGGTCGAATACGCCGAAGCGATGCTGTTCGTCGATCACCGCCAGTCCAAGCCGGTGCAGGCGCACCCCCCGCTGAATCAACGCATGGGTGCCGAAGACCACCGCGATCTCGCCCCTGGCGAGTCCGCGCAGCAGCCGCGATCGCTCCGCTCCCGTCACCTTTGCGGTCAGCATCGCGCCGGTCACGCCAAGCGGTGCGCAGAGGCGATTGAAACTCTCGAAGTGCTGCTCCGCCAGCAGTTCGGTCGGTGCCATCACCGCCGTCTGCCAGCCGGACTCGGCGGCGCGTAGCGCGGCCCACAGCGCCACGACCGTCTTCCCGCTGCCGACGTCGCCGATCAGCAAGCGATTCATCTGTGACGGTCTGGCGAGGTCGGCGCCGATTTCTTCGATAGCCCGCCTTTGCGCGCCGGTAAGTGCGAACGGCAACCGCGAAATCAGCGCGGACGAAAATCGCGCATCATCGTCAAGCATCGCACCTGATCGTCGCTGAACAAGTGCCCGCTCGCGCGCCAGCGCCAGCTGAAACGCGAACATCTCATCGAGGGCCAGCGCCTCGTGCGCGGCAGTCTCGCCGGTCTCCAGCCGCGCCACATCGGCATCGCCGGGCGGTTGATGCAGATAGCGCAGCCCAGCGCGGACTGACATCAGCCGCAAATCCTCGCGTAACTCCGACGGGATCGCGCTCGGATCATCCTGGTTCCCGAGCCGCGCGAACGCCAGCGCGACGATCGAGGCGAAAACCCTCTGCGAGACTTCTGGCGGCAATCCATATATCGGCCTTATCGGCGGAGGTGCTCCGCCATCCAGCCGGTAGACCTCCGGATGCACCAACTCGGCTTTCCCGCCCCTCCCCGCAGAAACGCTTCCGCTCAACAGTAAGGGCACGCCCGTCGGCATCCGGCCCTCACCACGCAGATTGAACCACGTCACCTGCATGCGATCGCCGCGCGCATCTTTCAGGACTGCCGTTGTCATGCTGCGCCAGCGCATGCGACGCATGGGCCGACCCGTGACCTTCTCCAACTCGCCCTCGACTACGGCAAAGTCGCCCGGACGCAAATTCGCAACGTGATCTCGTTGGCGCAGATCCAAATACCGTCGCGGCAAATGCAATAACGCATCGGCAAAGGTGATGATGTTGCGAGCGCGCAGTATTTCGCTTCGCTTTGGCCCGATGCCGTGCGTCTCCGCAACGTCTCCCGCCAAGCGATCGCCGGCGCATGAACCGGGCGCCGTCACGTGGCGTGGTAGTCCTGCAACGCGCGTACATTCAGTGGAGCGTCGCGCATCGCAGAGATCGCCAACACCGCGGCCTGGGCGCCTGCGATCGTGGTGAAATACGGTATCCGCTGTTCCAGGGCCGCCCGCCTGATCGAGACCGAATCGACCGCGCCTTTCTGATCCACGGTGTTGACCACGATTGCGATCTCCCCCTGCCGCATCAGGTCCACGATATGCGGACTGCCCTGGGCGACCTTGTTGACGCCGCGGCAGGCGATTCCGATGCGCCCCAGATGCGCCGCCGTGCCGACGGTCGCCACCAGCTCATATCCCATTGCGGTCAGCGCCAGCGCGACGGGCTCGAGCTTCGGCTTGTCGGCATCGCGTACGCTGACGAAGACCCGCCCTGATTGCGGCAGGTCGGTCGACGCCGCGATCTCCGCCTTCGCGAACGCGGTGGCGAAAGTCGTGTCGAGCCCCATCACCTCGCCCGTCGACTTCATCTCCGGACCCAGGATCGTATCGACCCCCGGAAACCGCACGAACGGAAATACCGACTCCTTGACCGCGACGTGCGCCGGCACCCGCTCCTGGACGAATCCGAGTTGCGCCAGCGTCCTGCCCGCCATCACCCGCGCCGCAAGCTTCGCCAGCGGCACCCCGATCGCCTTGCTCACGAACGGGATCGTGCGCGAGGCACGCGGATTCACCTCGAGGATATAAACCTCGCCGCCGAAGATCGCGTACTGCACGTTGATCAGCCCGACCACTCCGAGCTCCAGCGCCAGAAGCCTCGTCTGACGCGCCAGCTCATGCTGAACGTCCGGCCCCAGCGTTCGCGGCGGCAGCGCGCACGCGCTGTCCCCCGAATGGATTCCCGCGTGCTCGACGTGCTCCATGATCCCGCCGATCACCACCTGCGTTCCATCCGCGATCGCATCCACGTCGACCTCGATCGCGCCGTCCAGATAGCGATCGATCAGCAGGGGCCGCTGCTCCGAAGCCTGCAACGCCTGTTCGAGATAACGGCGCAACGCGCTTTCGTCGGCGATTATCTCCATCGCGCGGCCGCCCAGCACGTACGAGGGCCGGATCAGCACTGGGTAGCCGATCGCGGAGGCTCCGCTCACAGCTTCCGCGGCGCTGCGCGCGAGCACGCCCCGCGGCTGGCGTAGCCCCAGCTGGTCCACCAGCTGATTGAAGCGCTCGCGATCCTCGGCGCGGTCGATCGCGTCGGGCGGCGTGCCCAGGATCGGGACTCCCGCGCGCGCCAGCGGCACCGCAAGCTTGAGCGGCGTCTGCCCGCCGAACTGCACGATCACGCCGACCGGCTTTTCGTGGTCGACGATCGCCAGCACGTCCTCGAAGGTCAGCGGCTCGAAGTAGAGGCGGTCGGAAATATCGTAGTCGGTCGAGACGGTCTCGGGATTGCAATTCACCATGATCGTCTCGTAGCCGTCTTCCCGCAGCGCGAGACTCGCATGG